>JAYVKT010000343.1:0-5567 GCA_043768195.1 Chitinophagaceae bacterium
GATAAAGGATTGGCTGAAATTAGTTGACAAATAAAAAACTTCCTGAGAAAGCAAGGAGTTCCAATTATTAATTACTAATTATTAATTTTTAATCTCCCTACTCTCCCCAAATATTATCCTTACCATCCAACCACAACTTCACCAAATCAGTTGTAACAGATTTTGGCCTTTCTAATGGGAAGCCCAAAGCCCTGTCCCAGCAAAGACTGGCCAGCACACCCAATGCCCGGCTTACTGCAAATAACACGGTATAAAATTCAAACTCCTTCATTCCATAATGCACCAGCAAGGCGCCGCTGTGTGCATCCACATTTGGCCAGGGGTTTTTAATTTTTCCAAGTGATTGTAAAATAGGTGGTACTGTTTCATAAATATCCCAGATTGTTTTTACCAGCGGATCGTCCGGCATATGTTTTTTTCCAAATTCCATCTGTGCTTCAAACCGTGGATCTGTTTTGCGTAATACTGCATGGCCATATCCCGGCACCACTTTTCCTTCACTCAATGTTTTCTTTACATATTCAGCTATCTGTTCTTTTGTAGGTGATTCTGTATCTAACTGCTCCCGCATTTCAAACACCCACTTTATCACTTCCTGGTTGGCCAGGCCATGCAAAGGACCGGCGAGGCCGTTCATACCGGCAGCATAACTTAAATACGGATCACTTAATGCTGATCCTACTAAGTGAGTGGTATGTGCTGATACATTTCCACCTTCATGGTCGGCATGAATGGTCATGTACAACCGCATCAGCTCTTTAAAACTTTCATCTTCAAAACCCATCATGTGGGCAAAGTTGCCCGCCCAATCCAATAAACCATTGGGCTGAATATGGTCACCAAATTTATACTTGCGGCGATAAATATAAGCTGCTACCCGGGGCAATCTTGCAATCAAATCCATGGTATCATCAAACACGGCTTCCCAATAATCTTTCTTATTAAGACCGTTAGCATATTTTTTTGCAAACTGGCTTTCTGTTTGCAGTGCCATTACTGCTACTACAAACTGTGTCATCGGATGTGTGTTCAGCGGCAGTGCTTCTATTGTTGCAAACACATGATTAGGAACATGGCTTCTTCGCTGCCAGACAGAACTGATATGGTGCACATCATCTTCTGATGGCAGCTCTCCTACCAGCATCAGGTAAAATAATCCTTCGGGTAATGGCTCGGAACCATCTGGTGCTTTTGCTAATTTTTCCCGCAACTCGGGAATAGAATAACCCCGAAAGCGGATGCCTTCCTGTGCATCAAGTAATGATGTTTCAGAAACAAGGCCGGTAATGCCCCGCATACCCTGGTAAATTTGTGATAGCTGCACCTCACCAATTACTTTGTTACCATGCTCTTTCAGCATGTCCTTGATTTCCAGAGAAACCTTATCTGCTTTGGCTTTAAACCTGTCTTTTATTATTCCCATGTGGCCTTATTTTTCAGAATTTTTTGAATGTAACGTTCAATGCGTAAAGGTAGGTAATGGGCAGTGCAGGAGCAAAAAATTGACTGTGGTTTTCTGGTTGCGGGTTTGTTGTTTCGTGTTGCCCAACAGGGAATTTTTTCTTTGCAGGCTGGTTCAAACCCGAAACAACAAACCCAGAACTATTTTGGTGTCTTGCGATAGAGCCAGTAAGCAATTCCTGCAAATACAATATTAGGAAGCCATGCGGCAAGCAGCGGCGGAAAATTTCCCTTGGTGGCGAAAACGGTAGAAAACCGATCAGATAAAATGAACAGTGCTGCTATTGTTATACCCACCGCAATATGCAAGCCACTTCCACCTCTTGTACGCCGGCTGGCGATAACAGCACCGATAATGGTTAATAATAAAACGGATGCCGGTGTGGCGGAACGACGGTAACGTTCTACCAGGTAGGTGCTCAACCCTTCTGTTCCCCGGATTCTTTCCTGTTTGATATAGGCTACTAATTCGGGTGTTGTTAGCTTATCTTTCAGATAAAGATCTTTGCCAAGCTCTTCTGGTTTTAGATTGAGTGCAAGGGTAAACTGCGGATGCTGTGTAAACTTTTCGCCCATGCTGTCAACCGTTCTCTCTGCAGCATTTGTCAATTGCCATTTTTTTACGGCAGTATCCCAGCGCATTGTTTCGGCCCGCAGATTATAAATCATTTTGTTTCCTTTTATTTTTTCAAGGAAAAAACCTCTTGCTGTTTTACTGGCTGTGTCAAATTCCCTGATGCCAATAAATGTATTGCTATCTATGCGGCGGTAATAGCAACTAAGACAGTTGCCGTAGGTTTGATTTTTGGTAGGGTCGTTTTTATCAACATATTTTGTTTGAAAGTTACTGCGAATAATATTTGCCTTGGGTATCCAGTAGCGGCTACCAATCCAAAGCAAAGCCGCCAGTAATAAGCCACCAATAAAATAAGCTCTTAAAAAACGATTGTAGCTGGTGCCACTTGCCAGCACTGCAATAATTTCTGATCGGTTTGCCATCTTGCTGGTAAAAAATATTACGGCGATAAATACAAACAACGGGAACAACAGGCTCCATATATAAGGTACAAAACCGAGGTAATATTGATTAAGAGCTTCTGAAGTAGTAAACCCTGCCCGCACAAATTCATCCATTTTTTCGCTGCTGTCCACCGCCACGGCAACTACCGTAAACATCAGCAGGCAAAAAATAAAAGTGACGATAAATTTTTTCAGTATGTACCAGTCAATTTTCTTCATTTTGGGTTAGCACTTTCACCGCATTTTGTTGCGGCAATATCAAAGCTTTAGTGGTCGGGCAAAAGTAACTGAAAATGTGTTGAAGGTTTGTGAAAGCAGCTTACCGGCTACTATTTTGCAAAAATTGCTTCTGCTGGTCAAAATTATTGTAGTCGGGTTTAATGTTACCCTTTGCCGGGTTATCAAGATCCCGGATTGTTTGCACAGAAAGAGCCACTAATATTATGTATAGAATAGGCACCAAATAATGACGTTTAGCATAAAATCCGTTCATAAACCCTATCAACACTCCTGACAACCAGGAAGCAATAAGAATGAGAAGAATGATAAGCAGTGGTGTTCTTTCTGAATAAGAATACAGGATGCGATAAAAAAGGGAATTCATCTTGCTGAAATGAGGCAACAACTGGTTTGTTTCCTGAGTGTGTGAAGCATTTTGTTTGCTGTAAGCTGTAAGCTCTGTCAAAAAAAACCCGTTTATTTCAGACATTTCCTCTGAAAAAAATTTTTTATCTTTTTTTACTTCACTATTAAATTTCGCCATTTGACCGAGGTAAGCAGTTAAATAGTTTTTCGTTTGCTCCTTAAGTGTATCAGAAACGAATAGGCTGTGGCGACGGAGGTCTGCTGTGGCATCGGCTAATTGATGCACCAGGTTTTCCCTATCTTTCATCGAATTACCGGAGGAAGCAAAAGTGAAAGACAATAGCAGTGCAAAAAAACCTATAACTGCGGATTCAATGCCGGAAGAAGTCCAGCTAATATTTTTGCGGATATAAAATTTTACTGCTACATAATAGCCAGTTATTACTGATAACACTAATGTTACCGGATAAAGAAAACTGAATAATTCTGAATCAATAATGCGGGTTAACATAGTTCGTTCAGCCAGAAAGATACTTTATAATTTTTGCTTTAACTTTTCTATCATTTCATTTTTCCAACCCACAAAATCTCCCTGTTGAATATGTTTTCTTGCCTCACCCACCAGCCATAAATAAAAAGCAAGGTTATGAACACTGGCGATAGTGTAGCCCAAAAATTCTTTTGCCTTCATCAGGTGGCGGAGATAGGCTTTACTGTAATAATTACTTACTTCGCAATCCAACCCGTCATCAAGAGGAGAAAAATCATTCTCCCATTTTTTATTATCAATATTAATAACGCCTTTCGTAGTAAACAGCATGGCATTCCGGCCATTACGGGTCGGCATCACACAGTCAAACATATCAATACCCATGCTGATGCATTCCAGAATATTCCAGGGTGTGCCCACTCCCATCAGGTACCGTGGTTTATCAATAGGCAAATGATCGCAGCACCAATCGCATATCTCATACATCACCGGCTCGGGTTCACCCACACTTAATCCGCCAATGGCATTTCCGGTTGCATTCTTCGATGCAATGTATTCACAGGATTGTTTCCGTAAATCTTTAAACGTACCACCTTGCACTATTGGAAATAAATTTTGAGTGTAGCCATACTTCGGCTCTGTTGAATTGAATTGTGCAAAACACCTGTCAAGCCAGCGATGCGTAAGTTCCATTGATGTTTTTGCATAGTTAAAATCGCTGCCGCCCGGAGGGCATTCATCAAAAGCCATGATGATGTCGCCGCCAATTGTTCTTTGTATATCCATCACATTTTCCGGGGCAAATAAATGTTTGCTTCCATCTATATGGGATTGAAAGGTGACACCTTCTTCCTTTATCTTTCTTGTTCCCGCCAACGAAAAAACCTGGTAGCCGCCACTATCGGTTAGTATGGGTTTTGGCCAGCCATTAAATTTATGCAAACCGCCTGCTTTTTCCAGCACTTCTAACCCCGGACGTAAATACAAATGATAGGTGTTGCCCAAAATGATTTGAGCTTTCACATCAGTCAGCAATTGCTGTTGGGTAACTGCTTTTACACTGCCAACTGTTCCTACGGGCATAAAAATGGGAGTTAGTATTTCACCATGGTCAGTGGTTATTTTACCTGCTCTTGCCTTTGAATTGCTGTCAGTGTGTTGTAATTGAAATTGTAATGCTGCCATCACTTGCAAAGTAAATGGATAATGAGAAAGTTACCCACCTTTCTTATTTCACATTCCAAATTCCTTATTTCTCATTTACTTTTGCCGCTATGCCACCAATTCTCTGGAGAGAGATTATTTTCTATTCTTTCGCCGCCGTTACTGCTGTACAAGTATTTTATTATGCATGGTTTTTTTGCCGGGTAGCTTTTTATAAAGCCCGGCCAAAATCAAAAACCCAGCAGCACCCTGTCTCCGTTATCATTTGTGCAAGAGATGAGGACGAAAATTTAGCCAGAAATATGCCGGGTGTATTAGTACAATCTTACCCAAGCACCTATGAAGTGGTAGCAGTTAATGATAATTCATTAGATGATTCAAAATATATTTTACAGGAGCTGAAAAAAACATTTAAGTCGCTACATGTGGTAGAACTGACACAGGAAGCGGTACATATTTCAGGAAAAAAATATCCGCTATCAATCGGCATAAGAGAAGCCAAGCATGAGGTGCTGTTGCTAACAGATGCCGATTGTGTGCCTGCCAGTGAACATTGGGTAGAAAAAATGCAGAATGGATATGATGAGGGTATTGAAATAGTATTAGGATATGGTGCTTACCATAAGAAAAAGGGATTGTTGAATAAACTTATCCGGTTTGAAACCTTTCACACTGCCCTGCAATATTTATCCTATGCATTGGCAGGAACACCGTATATGGGTGTGGGCAGAAATCTTTCGTATAAAAAAAGTTTATTCTTCCGAAACAAAGGTTTTTCATCTATTAATCATATTCCAAGCGGGGATGATGATTTGTTCATCAATAAAACAGCGACCAAACATAATAC
>JAYVKT010000344.1:0-3129 GCA_043768195.1 Chitinophagaceae bacterium
TACAGCAGAATTTAATTCCTGGTTTAACTCCGGTTCGGTAACATTAAACGGAATTGTAAAACCCTTTATAAGTAACCAATTTCCAGAACCAGATGAGTCTCCTTCTGACTGTGTTTTTTTCAAATGGTCGGAGCAGACTTTTCTTTGGTTGACTTCGCCTGTACTACCAAAGCGTAGAACTGCTGCACCTATAACACCTTTAAAATCTCTAAGCAACAGTATAACTGACCGTATTTTTGATTCGCCTGCTTTCTATGATGTTTCACCTCCTGATGCAGACGGTAACCGTACTTTCATCCCGCATGAGCAAGGAAAAATAAGAGTGTTCAGTATCAGGGATGCCCAAACAGGGCCAAACAAATTGCCGGTAACTTTTGAGAAAAAAACCGGCAGGCTGGTTGAAATAGAAAAAACACCATTATCTGCAAAAGGGCTGCCGATGATATTAAACACCGCTAATGCAGAGACTGAGGTAGCCACCATAACATTGGATAATGCCAGAAGACCGGTTTTTACTGATAACAGAGGAAAAATCATTCCAAACCCAAGACCATTAATTCGGAAAAAAGCGGACGCAAAATCAATTGTACAGCAATTTGCGATAGGAAGTAAATTCATATACTTAGATGCGGAAGGAAACAATATTGAAGTGGAAATGGGACAGGCGGATGGTGGAGATGTACTGATGTCGCAAAATAATTCACTAGTATATTATTCAATTTCGGTAAACCAACTGTATGCCTATTTTCTTACCGGCATGAAAAATGGTTATCTTGAAGAGGCTATTGTGAGTGGCATAGTGATCGACAAATTCCTTCCCTCAATGGCATTTGGTAAAATTCTTCAATTAGCATCAACTCATGGCAAAACCATTGAATTTCCTGAAGCAGCAGCAATTGAAATCAAATGTTCCTGGGTAGAGGCTGCCAGCCTGCCAGATGCAAATAAGTACATAAAAATGAAAGCCATCATCCCGACTTATGATAAAACAAATGCCAGCCAATGGGTACCCAATGGACAGAAAACTGTAGAACTGGCAATGGTAGGTATGCATATTGTGGGAAGTGTTACCTGGTGGACAGATATGTTTTGGGCAACGTTTGAGCATATTGATAATGCTCCCAATGCTGCTTACAATTATAGTAAATCTGTTGCGGGTTCAGCTACAGGAATGGCAATTACTGTTCCTCAAAATACTTCAGGGCAATGGACGTTTTGTGCTGATGGCTCAGCAGGGCCTTTTAATGTTGCCCGCATGCATGCAGAAGGCAATAAAATTGTTGCCAATCCCGGTTCTACTATCGGCCCCAGTAATATTATACGATGGAAACCCTGGGGCACCAGCGGAACCGATGCCAGCACTAACACTGATTTAATAACGCTGAATAACACCGTACGGGAGATGTTGATTGATGGGGATGTACGAAAAAATTATATACAAATAGGCACAACCTGGAAAGAAAAAATAAATGGGAATATGCAAGAAAAAGGCAGCACCCGGCTTGCCAACTCCACCATGGAGACTTTTATGCAGGGTACCAACAACAGCATTACAACCGGCACCACCTGCTTTTCTTGCCATGGCCCTAATGGCGAGAACAAAATAGCTTAC
Source organism: Chitinophagaceae bacterium (assembly GCA_043768195.1). Classification (GTDB taxonomy): domain Bacteria; phylum Bacteroidota; class Bacteroidia; order Chitinophagales; family Chitinophagaceae; genus JJ008. Next base: position 1,613 of record JAYVKT010000344.1, read on the forward strand.
AGCCATATTTATTATTCGCTAAAACCGCTTTTTAATAAGTAATTTTATAGCAAAATAAACAACTATGCCAGTATTAATTGTAGTCGGTATTATCGTCCTTCTTGTTATTTGGCTTGTAAGCCTGTACAATGGATTAGTTCGCCTTAGAAACAGAAGACAAAATGCTTTTGCGGATATTGATGTGCAGCTTCGTCAGCGGCATGATTTAGTTCCGCAATTAGTAGAAACGGTAAAAGGTTATGCAAGCCATGAGAAGGAACTGTTGACAAGAATAACCGAGGCCCGCAGTGCCGCCATGAACGCCACAAGTATTGATGGTAAAATAGCAGCAGAACAACAACTGACAGCCGCCCTTGCCGGATTAAAAGTTCAGGTAGAGGCCTACCCTGATTTAAAAGCCAACCAGAATTTTTTACAATTACAGGAAGAACTCAGCGATATTGAAAATAAATTAGCAGCTTCAAGACGCTTCTTCAATGCGGCTACAACAGAGTATAACAACTCTGTTGAATCTTTCCCCAGCAATTTGATTGCAAAAAACTTTGGTTTCAAACGTGAAATAATGTTTGACCTGGGAGAAGACAGCAGGAAGCAAATGGAAGAACCTCCAAAGATTCAATTCTAACCCCCATCCCCTGAAAGGGGTTAAGAAATATGCAATACGTTGGATTAGACAAGCAAATCAGGAAAAATAATTTCAATTCATTGTTATTATTAATAGCATTCCCGGCATTACTGCTGGGAATGCTTTATGCACTCGTTTACTTTCTGCAAAAAGAACATGGCACAGACCCGAATACACTTTTCCTGCAATCAGCCCCGGCTGTACTTGGAGCAGTTGGTGTTTGGTTTCTCATTGCCTGGGCTGGTCACTCTGCTTTTATCCGTATGGCTACCGGTAGTAAAACTTTAGACAGGACAGAAAATAAAAGAGTCTATAACTTGGTAGAAAATATTTGTATTTCGCAGGGAATGACGATGCCGAAAGTGTATATCATCGAAGATGATTCGCTGAATGCTTTTGCCAGCGGTATCAATAACCGTAGTTATTCTGTTTCGCTGTCAAGAGGTATTATTAATAAATTAGATGATGATGAACTGGAAGGTGTGATAGCTCATGAAATCACTCATATCAAAAACCGGGATGTTCGCCTGCTGATTGTGTCCATCATCTTTGTGGGCATTTTTGCTTTTCTGGCGGAGATAGCTTTTCGCAGTCTGCGTTTTACCGGAAGAAAAAGCAGCAAGGATAGCAAAGGAAGCGGAGCCATTATTTTAATTGCAATTGTTATTACTGCTGTTGCCTATTTCATTTCTATTCTTCTGCGCTTCGGCATCAGCCGCAAAAGAGAATACCTGGCAGATGCCGGTGCAGCAGAAATAACCAAGAAGCCTTATGCACTTGCTAATGCTTTACGAAAAATTTCCGGTGACCCATTGATAGAGGCAGTAGAAAGCCGTGATGTGGCGCAATTGTTTATTGATAATCCTAAACCATCTGTTCACAAATCCGCTTC
>JAYVKT010000345.1:0-7486 GCA_043768195.1 Chitinophagaceae bacterium
AAAAAATTTCTTAGTCCCCGACTGCTTATTACTGGCAGATGGTGAACAGGCTGAATTAAAAAATACAGAAATTAAAACAAAAAGAATAAAATGGATTCGCTTTGTCATTACCATTTAAAGATAGAATAACAAAGCATGCTATCAATACCACTTTCAGGTAAAAAAACATCCCGGCTCACTGGCCGGGATGTAGAATTAATGGGTACACTCTTTATTTGGTTTTTCTGTCCAAACATGTTTTTCTCCTTTCTCCACCAATGGAGAAAGGCTGAGGTTAAGTTAACCACAACCTCCCTGGTTGCCGCAGTTCAGGCATTTGTAACAGGCACCGCTTCGCATCATAATGTTTCCGCACACATTACAGGCGGGTGCATCACTCTGCATACCTTGCAGGGCTGCATTAACCGCATCAGTACCTCCATCATTTTTTGCTACTTGTGCTGTCCGTTTGTCCTGAGCCTGCCGAATAGTTACTGGCTGCGGAGCCACCGTTCCTGATGAAGGTGTAATACGTACACTGGACAACTCCTGGTCTTTTGCATACTCTAACGGATTGGATGGTACTTCATCCCAATCATCAGCACCTGTATTCATTACTTCAGGCTTGTCTAACACATGTACTAAATCGGTGCGACCAAGATATTCATAACCCAGTATGCGGAATATTAAGTCAACAATGGAAGTGGTTGATTTAATATTCGGATGTTCTACAAATCCCGATGGTTCAAACCTGGTGAAGGCAAATTTGTCAACAAACTCTTCTAATGGCACACCATATTGCATACCAATAGAAATAGAGATAGCGAAACAGTTCATCATGCTGCGCATGGTGGCACCTTCTTTCGCCATGTCAATAAATATTTCTCCCAATGTTCCGTCGCCGTATTCACCAGTACGGAGGAAGATAGCTTGGCCATTAATCTTTGCTTTTTGTGTAAAGCCACGACGCTTCGCTGGTAATGCACGGCGTTCTACAATGCTGGCCAACTTTCTTTTCAGTTTGGTATCAGGAGAGGCCTGTACCCTTTTTTGTACTTCTTCTAATAACTCTTCAACTGTCAGCTTACCCAAATCAACAATATTTGATTCAGTAGATCCTGTGCTGCTGTCAGACTCTGACTGCAAACTGCTAACTGCTGACTGCTGACTGTCTTCCGACTTCTTCTTTTTATCAGATTTGTTACTTAGCGGCTGTGATAATTTAGAACCATCACGGTACAAAGCATTTGCTTTTAATCCTAACTGCCAGCTCAGCAAATACGAGTCAGCAATTTCTTCCACCTTAGCTTCATGGGGCAGGTTGATAGTTTTGGAGATAGCACCACTGATAAATGGTTGCGTAGCTCCCATCATGCGGATATGGCCGTGTGCATGGATATACCGTTGGCCTTTTACTCCACATCTGTTGGCACAGTCAAAAACGGGCAAATGTTCATCTTTCAATAATGGAGCTCCTTCCAGCATCATCGTACCGCATACATAATCATTAGCAGCTTCTATTTGTTCATCGCTGTAGCCCAATGCTTCCAGCAGGCTCCACTCATGGTCGTTATATTGTTCCGGAGTAAAGCCAAGTCTTTGCAGACACTCTTCACCCAATGTATATTTATTAAATACAAACCCAACTTCAAAAGCAGTAAGTGTTGCTGCATCAAGGCGTTTTATTTCGTCAGCAATAAATCCTTTTTCGCTTAACGACTGGTGATTGATAAATGGTGCTCCGGCAAATGATGCTGAACCTGTTGCATATTTAATAATCGCTTCTGATTCTTTTTCAGAATAACCTAAATTTTTCAACGCCGCCGGTACAGACTGGTTGATGATTTTGAAATAACCACCACCCGATAATTTTTTAAATTTCACTAATGCAAAATCTGGCTCTACACCGGTAGTATCGCAATCCATTACCAAGCCGATAGTACCTGTTGGTGCAATTACAGTTGCCTGTGCATTTCTGTAACCGTACTTCTCTCCCATTTCTACTGCATCGTCCCATGCTTTACAGGCAGCTTTCAATAAATAATCAGGACAATGTTGTGCTTTTATACCCTGCGGTTTCAAACTTAAGTTTTCAAACTCATCAGCATCATAAGCAGCAAGGCGATGATTACGCATTACTCTCATCATATGAGCTTTATTCTCTTCATACCTTGGAAATGCACCAAGAGTAGCGGCCATCTCTGCTGATGTTTTATAAGAAATACCTGTCATGATAGCGGTGATAGCTCCGGCAATGCCTCTTGCTTCTTCACTGTCGTAAGGAATACCGCTAACCATTAACATGGTACCAAGATTAGCATAACCTAATCCTAATGTTCTGTATTCATAACTCAATTGTGCTACTTCTTTCGAAGGGAACTGCGCCATCAATACAGATACTTCCAGTACAACTGTCCACAAGCGGCAATTGTATTCATATCCTTCTACGTCAAAATGATTTGTTTCTGTATCAAAAAATTTCATCAGGTTGGCTGATGCAAGGTTACAAGCTGTATTATCCAGGAACATGTATTCGCTGCAGGGATTAGAAGCTCTTATCTCGCCACCTTCGGGACATGTATGCCATTCGTTGATAGTAGTATTATAGTGTGTACCAGGGTCAGCACAACGCCAGGCTGCATAAGAAATCTGGTTCCACAATTCTCTGGCAGGAATTTTTTTCATCACTCTTCCATCCATTCTTCCTTTCAGTTCCCAATCGCCATCTTCCTCCAATACTTTAAAGAATTCGTTAGGAATACGAATAGAGTTGTTAGAGTTTTGTCCGCTTACTGTTTTGTATGCTTCATCTTCATAACCGGAAGGATAACCGGCCGCAATCAATGCTCCCACTTTTTTCTCTTCTTCTACTTTCCAGTTGATGAAGTCAACAATTTCCGGATGGTCTAAATCCAAACAAACCATTTTAGCTGCACGGCGGGTAGTACCACCAGATTTAATAGCACCAGCGGCCCTGTCACCAATTTTTAAGAAACTCATTAAGCCAGATGATGTACCACCACCGCTTAATTTTTCGCCGGCACCACGCAGGTTAGAATAATTGGTACCAACTCCTGAACCGTATTTAAAAATTCTTGCTTCCCGAACCCAGAGATCCATGATGCCGCCTTCGTTTACCAGGTCATCATTCACACTTAATATAAAACAGGCATGTGGTTGCGGACGTTCATAAGCATTCTGTGATTTTTTTAATTGCCCGTCAACCTGGTCCACATAATAGTGACCTTGTGGTTTACCGGCAATGCCATAGCTTTCATACAAACCTGTATTAAACCATTGTGGTGAATTAGGCACACACATCTGGTTCAGGATTGAATACACTAATTCTTCGTAAAAAATCTTTGCATCATTTTCACCAGCGAAGTAACCATAACGTTCGCCCCATACTTTCCAGCAATTTGCAAGGCGATGAGCTACTTGTTTAGCAGATGTTTCTCTTCCCAAACTTCCGTCGGGTTGCGGCACACCAGCTTTTCGAAAATATTTTTGGGCAAGTATATCAGTTGCAATCTGACTCCACTGTTTCGGTACTTCCACATTGTTCATCTCGAACACTACTTCACCACTCGGGTTTCGGATTACCGATGTCCGGTAATCATATTCGAACATTTCAAATACACTCACATCGTCACGGGTAAAGCGACGGGAAAATTGCAAGCCGCCCTTTGCGGATGCTTTGGTTTTGGTAGCCATAACTAAAAAAGAATTTCTAACGGGTTAAATAACTTGTAACGTAGTCCGAAAATATTTTTAATTATGGCTAATTCATAGCCAGAGATATTCACATTCTGTGGATAAGGCCATCCTTAAAACCCCGGAGGCAAGCCTGTATTGCATCACAGTATTTGCTAACAGTGTGTATCTCATTCTTGGAAAAAAATTTTTGGAAAGTATACGCCCAACTACTAAGAAAAGTCAGTTGTTTTTTTATTCGTGGCAAAAGCAAAACAGGCAAGGGTTTTTACGATTTTATCGGTTGAAACCCTTGATAATAGCTGGTTTATAAATATTAATCGCCGGAAAGCCTTTACAGCCCTGCATTAAGCTTTTGTTAACAATATGAAATAATTGTTACCAGCAATAATGATGAGTTTTTCGTTTGTACATAACGTAAGAAACCTGGTTGTTGGTTTTAATTAAAACTGGTTTGTAAAATCGGTTAAGACACCCGGAAAGACGAAGTGATGAGAATCATTCACGATAAAACAATCGTAATAGAACGGCAGTGTAATAAATAGTTGAATCGCTAAATGGTAATACTGACTTCGGGTTACAGGCATCTGTATTACCTGATTAGCCGTATCTTTTTGCAACATTGCACTTTAGAGGAATACCTATTTGTCGCTTTTATCAACAGTTTCAGGTACAAATCCTATTATCAGGGTGCTCTTGATCAGAGGAGTAAATAATACCCGATTCAGGCAAAAAAGCTTGTTTGGCTTTTGAATGGGCAATGCGGAAAGTTTTTCGCATTTTTGCACTAATCAACCGGTACCGGATGAATTCAACTATTTATAACACATTGGCCGATAAGAAGAAGCAGGGGGAAAAATCCTTTGCTGTGCTGATAGACCCAGATAAGGTAAATACATCGGTATTGGACGAATTGATCGAACTTTCTGCCTCCGCCAAAGTGGATTACCTGCTGGTAGGCGGCAGCCTGGTTATCTCCAATCACCTGGATGAATGTGTGCAGCACATTAAAAAGAACTGCGATATACCTGTTATTCTTTTTCCCGGCAGCCCATCACAAGTGAGCAAGTATGCGGATGCATTATTATATCTCTCGTTGATATCCGGCCGCAATCCTGAATTGTTGATTGGTCAGCATGTTGTCTCAGCCCCATTTGTAAAACAAAGTGGTTTAGAAATAATGCCTACCGGCTACATTGTAGTAGATGGTGGTGCACCGACTACTGTTTCTTATATCAGTAATGCGGCGCCAGTGCCTGCTGATAAAAATGAGATAGCCATGTGTACAGCGATGGCAGGTGAAATGCTGGGTATGAAATTAATCTACATGGATGCCGGCAGCGGTGCTAAACGTCCCATTACGGAAAGTATGATTGAAGCTGTTGCCAAACATATCGAAGCTCCTCTTATTATCGGCGGTGGTATTATACAACCGGAAAAAGCCTACCTGAATTGCAAAGCCGGTGCTGATGTAATTGTAGTTGGTAATGCTATTGAAAAAGATGCATCGCTGATTAAAGAGATGGCGGCAGCGATTCATTCTGTGCCGGTGAAGGCTTAACGCAACTCTTCCACCTTCACCCTCATCGGAGTTTCTTTTCCCGCAACAATGCTTTTTGAACTAAGTGCAATCGCTTTTATCACTTCAGTCATATTCGCCAGGTCCAAAGTTTCAATATGGTCTGTCAGTTTGTGATAGTGTGGCTCCACATCCATTTTAGAAGTAGAAATAGTATGTGCCGGTACACCAAGTCTTGCTAATGTTGCATTATCAGAACGATAGAAAAGTTGTTGTGTTGGATAAGGGTCAGGATAAAAGGTAAATACTGTTCCTTCTAAATCTTTTGCCAGTATTTCACCCATATTTGTTTTTTCATAACCGGTGATGTAGGCAGAGTTTTTTCCCCATTTACTTTCCGTACCAATCATTTCAATATTGAACATAGCCATCACTTTATCCGCTTCAAACTGCCGGGAGAAATATTGAGAGCCAAAACCACCTGATTCTTCTGCCGTAAAAGCAGCAAAGACAATTGTTCTTTCATTATTTCCTAACTCCTTAAAATATTTTGCCAGCATAATCATACCTGTTATTCCGGCAGCATCATCATTAGCACCGTTAAACACAGAATCACCATTAACGGGTTTGCTCATACCCAGATGATCGTAATGCCCTGAGAAAATTACATATTCATCTTTTCTGCTTTTGCCGGGTAACACAGCTACTACATTGGCTAGTTTTTGATCCGTGATGTCATGCACTGCTTCAATCGAATAATTATCAGGAACATCAGAGGTTATAATAAAAACTACATTTTTATCCGTTTTGAACTGTGAAAATTTCAGTCTTGATAAATTCCCAAAGCTGCCGGTAAAACTTGTATCTACCACCACCAGCATATTTTTCTTACTGTTTACATATTTTCTTCCTTCTGCAAGCAGGTTGGCCCCTTTTCTTATAAACGCTTTTTCATAACCATGTCCCTGTAAAATGTTTACCTGTGGCTGGCAGGTAATTACGATTACCTTACCCGCCTCCATTGGTTTCCCATTCACTACAGCATTCGTTCTAACCATTCTGGTACGTACCATCTCAAAATTCTGACGGTAACTATCATTGTTGTTTAGCGTTTGCAAACCAATTGCTTTAAACTCTGCCGCTATAAAATCTGCAGCTTTCTCAATACCTGGGGTAAAAATTTTTCTGCCTCGCATATCATCTGCCGCCAGTGTTCGTTCAATGCGTTCTACTTCTTTTACATTAATAATAGCATCTATGTTCTGTGAGAACAAAAAAAAGGTGGCTGAAATAAACAACCCTGTCAGCAAAAATTTTTTCATTAAAAATCCCATTTACTTAATTCGTAAAAATTTTACCAGAAAAACTAACAATCAGCATGGTTGATTTACCTATTGCCTACAAACTCATCATCTCCTTAAACTTCACCGTTTGCCGGCGACTTACTTCAATTTTCTCGCCACCTTTTAGTTCCAGCAGCAAACCGCCGTTGAAATATGGTTCTATCTTATCAATCATCCGCAGATTAACAATATGTTTACGATTAGCCCGGAAAAACGTTTTATCATCCAGTCTTTCTTCCAGGGCATTCAAGGATTTTAAAATAAGCGGTTTGTTGGTGCCAAAAAATACTTTGGCGTAATTACCTACACTTTCAAATAAACGAATGTCACTTAGTTTTACAAACCAGCAACGTTCACCATCTTTTACAAACACCTGCTCATTTTCAGAGAGGATGCTGTTATTAAAGTTTTCGCCTTCCCCTTTTATTTCTCTATGCTCCACAAGCTGGAGTTTTTGAATAGCATCAGCCAGCCGCTTTGGCTCTATTGGTTTCAGAAGATAATCCAACGCATTTACTTCAAAAGCTTTTAATGCAAACTCGTCATAGGCGGTGGTAAAAATTACCTGTGGCGACCTCTCCAATTGCGAAAGCATGTCAAACCCGGTTTTTCCGGGCATTTGTATATCTAAAAAAATCAGATCGGGTTGATGGCTTTCAATTTTTGCAATTCCTTCTTCTGCATTAGCCGCTTCGTCTATTATTTCCACTTCGGGAAAGTCCTGCAATAATTTTTTTAACTCTGTTCTTGCTAATCGTTCGTCATCAATAATAATTGCTTTCATGTTTTGTTGTTTGAAGTTCAATGTTTGAAGTCTGAGGTTAATTTCCTAAAGTTTAAGATTTTTAATTGTTTGCAGCGACTTGAAAGGATGCAACAACTTTAAACCTTAAACCCCAAACCTCAAACAGTATTTACCGGTATCATTATT
>JAYVKT010000346.1:0-7751 GCA_043768195.1 Chitinophagaceae bacterium
GCAACAGCAGAAGATTTGGCTGGCAACACCACAGTAAGGGAATGGTGGTTTAAGCGGATGCCGTACACAGCACCTCCGCCAAAGAAAAAAATAGTAAAGAAAACTGCTGAAAAAACTAAGAAAGCTGCGGAGAAAAAGAAAAAAGAAGCCAGCAAAAAACCAGCGGTAGGCACAAGTAAGAAAAAGGCGGCAACACAAAAAAAATAATGGTGCGGTAAAGAAACTAATAACCAGTAACAATGATTACACTAAAAGAAGGAGATAAGGCGCCGCCATTTTCCGGCACCGATCAAAACGGAGAAAAAATTAATTTAACTGATTATAAAAACAAAAAAATCGTTTTATTTTTTTATCCTGAAGACGATACCCCTACCTGCACTATACAGGCCTGCAATCTCCGGGATAATTATGCACTACTGAAAAAAAACGGGTTTGAAGTAGTTGGAGTAAGTCCTGACGATACAAAAAAGCATAAAAAATTTGAAACAAAATTTGATTTACCTTTTACATTAATTGCAGACACTTCGCAAACTATCCTTAATAAATATGGTGTGTGGGATCAAAAGCAAATGTTTGGCAATAAATACATGGGTGTGTTGCGTACTACTTTTGTAATAGACGGAAAAGGTATTATCCAAAAAATATTTCTACGGCCAAAGAACAAAGCCCACGCAGAAGAGATAATCGCCGCCATGAAATAACGGTTATACCCATCTGTGCAAAGTCTTTATTTGCCAATAGCCATAGCCTGTTTTACTTTACCGGCTCATTACAGGCAACCCGGTTGGTTTGAAAAACGATTATTCCCTGATAACTAAATAAATAGTATGAAACAATTTTTTACAATTGCAACACTGATACTTGCTGTAGAGTTAACTGCTCAGGATGGTAAAGAAAAAAAAGCAGTACAAATTTTTAGTTCTGAAAAGGCTATCAATGCTAACACACCGGAAACAGTTGGTAAGGGTAAGATGGCATTTAAAGTATCGCATAATTTTGGCGACATAGCAGGAGATGCAGGGGGCATTAAAAATTTCTTTGGTCTTGACAATTCCACAGATATAAGAATCGCCTTTCAGGTTGGGTTGGGCAAACGGTTGGATGTGATAGCGGCCCGTGCAAAAGGAGCCGGGTTGCAGCAACAGTTAATTGAGCTTGGAGTAAAATATAAAATTATGGAGCAGCTGGAAAACGATCCTTCACATCCTGTATCCATAGCTTTTTTTGGTAACATGGCGATAGCTTCTAATAAAGCAAACGCATTTCCCAATCAGGATAACAGTTACGGAGGATTTTCTGACCGGGTAAGTAATGTACTTCAGTTAATTATTGCCCGCAAGATGGGCAAGGTGAGCCTGCAATTGAATCCAACTTTGTTAACCCGTGGCTATGCCATTTCTTATGATCAGAAAAGCATGTTTGCACTGGGTGGCGCCATCCGGTTGCCATTAGTGGAAAACAGACTGAACCTTTTGGTAGATTATTTTCACCCATTCCGCCGGGAAGCGGTGGAGGATTCTTTTAAAGTAAATAACAATATTAAATTTGCTGACCCGCTGGGAATTGGTTTTGAAATCATCACTTCTGGCCATGCCTTCCGGTTAAATTTTACTAACACTACCGAGATACTCGAGAACCGTTTTATTCCCCGTACGATTAGTTCCTGGGGCAAAGGGCAGTTCCGCTGGACATTTGCCATATCAAGAACGTTTACATTGTGGAGAGATAAGAAGTGAGTTAGTGAATGGTGAGTAGTTAGTGGTAAATAGGGAACAGCCAGGGTTTTCGATTCCGAAAACTTATTGTTTTGCAACGAAATCTGGTTGCTCAAAGTCATACATCCATGAAAGTGCGGATTAAAGAAAACTCCTGGGTGGCAAAGATAGCGGCTGCAAAAATGAAAGCAGATAAAATAGCTATCGTTTTCGGCAGCACAATACACCTTCACAATACCGGCCGTCAGGAATTTTTAAACGACACCGATTGGGTTTGCCATGAGCTGAAGCATGTAGAGCAATATAAACAAAATGGGTTTGCTGGCTTTCTTGTAAAATACGTTGCTGATTGGATGAGGAACGGTTATTACAATAACAAGTTTGAAATAGAAGCAAGAGAAAGTGAGAAGGATGAATCTTTGATGAAAAGAATGGAAATTATTTAAGCACCCATTCCACTTCCCCAAAATCAAATTCTTCGCTGATAGCATGCCGGGTTATTAATTTGCCCATCGGCGAAACGCCTTCTATCATTGTTTCAAAAACCCTGTTGCCTTTCTTCAACTTCACCACTGCCTTTTTTTTATACAAATGCGCCTGGTAGGTATTGTAAATATTTTCAAATCCGTCATGAATCAGTTCTATAAATCGTTTATCCAGCATCTCGCAAAGTTCTTTAGCCAGTTCAACAGGATTGAAATTTTTTCCGGTTATTTGCTTCAATGAAACCGGGTTGTGCAAATCCTCAGGGAAATGGGTTTGATTTATATTAATCCCGATACCAACAATTGACCATTCCCAGGCAGCCACTCCCGACCCCCGACTCCCGACTATGGACTCTATTAGTATTCCCCCTGCCTTTCTGTCCTGCCAGTACAAATCGTTTGGCCACTTTATTTTGCTGTCATCACCTGCATATTTTATAAAAAAATCATGTACACCCACTGCAAAGCAGGCACTTAGCTGAAACTGCTGCACAAGTTGTAAAGGATATGGGTTTATAATCAGGCTCAGTATAATATTCGTTCCTTTTTCTGCTTGCCAGCTTTTACCCCGTTGCCCCTTTCCGGCCAACTGCTCATGGCTAAAAATTGCCATTCCATGCTGTGCCAATCCCGCATGAATTTGCTGCCGGGCATAGTTGTTGGTACTGTCAATTGATTGAAGTTCAATAAACGGTAAACCAAGGGTTTTTGTGGTCAAGTGTTGTGGCAATTAATTGCTATTTTTGACAAAGTAAACTTGTTTCTGGTTACTGATACCTGGTTGCTGGTAAAAGTTCGTCACAAATTGTGCGGCATAGTCAGTAACTAACAATCAACGATAAGCAACAATACAATAAACGAAAAACAACTTCATATTTGGAACAACTGGCATCTCTCACCAACCGCAAGAAAAGTGCATCTCGGTTAACGAAGAATTCAAAAATCATCAAAACCATCATTGCAGCTATCCAGGAAAAGAAGGGGGAAAAAATTATTTCTCTTGACCTGCGAAAAATTAATGAAGCGGTAGCAGATTTTTTTATTATTTGTGAAGCCGGCAACGGGGCACAAATAAGGGCAATAACTACTAACGTAGAAGACAAGGTAAATGAGAAGTGCGATGAACACCCTTATCACCACGAGGGAATGCAGAACCTGCAATGGGTGTTGATTGATTATGTAAATGTAGTAGTGCATGTAATGCATCCTGAGAGCCGGAAATTTTATAACCTGGAGGAAATGTGGAGTGATGCACCCAGTCAGGAGCATAACGAATAACCAGAAGAAAAAAGAGTAATGTTAAATCTTCTTTTAACAAGAACTTTTTATCATAATAATTATTAATTACCAGGAATACAGAGAGAAAACTATATGTCACAAGAACCTAATAGAAAAGAAAACAAGCAGCCCCGGTTTGGTAACCGCCCCGGTAGTGGAGATGATCCGGCTAACCCGCCCAAAAAAGGCCCCAAGTTTAGTATTTACTGGATATATGCCATCATATTCGCCGTGCTGATAGGCTTTCAGCTTTTTGGGCCTTTTTCGCCCAACTCAGCTAAAACGGATAACCTTGCTTTTAAACGCATGGTACTGGCAGGCGATGTGCAGAAGTATGAGATAATTGATAATAGGAAAAATGTAAAAATTTATCTGACAAAAGAGGGTGTTGAAAAACATAAAGCAACGTTGAAAGAAGGCGTCTCCGGAAAAATAAGTGAGAAGGGGCCGCATATGTACTTCAAATATTCCGGTGACTTTGAAAAACAGATGGATGATTTTTATAAAGATAATAGTGTACCCAGTGAGAAAAGGGTAAGCTTTACCGTAACCACAGAAAGAGATATACTTGGTGGTGCACTACAATTTCTTCTGCCCATTCTGTTATTTGTAGGCCTCTGGATATTGCTAATGCGCAAAATGAGTGGCGGTGGTGCTGGCGGCGGCGGCGGTCCCGGTGGTATTTTTAATATCGGAAAATCAAAAGCTACCTTATTTGATAAAGGAACAAAAGTCAATATCACTTTTGCTGATGTGGCAGGATTGGATGAAGCGAAAGTGGAAGTGATGGAGATAGTTGATTTTTTAAAGAATCCAAAGAAATACACCAACCTCGGTGGTAAAATTCCAAAAGGTGCTTTGCTGGTTGGCCCTCCGGGTACCGGTAAAACATTGCTTGCAAAAGCCGTGGCCGGAGAAGCACAAGTGCCGTTCTTTAGTTTAAGTGGTTCCGACTTTGTGGAAATGTTTGTAGGTGTGGGTGCAAGCCGGGTAAGAGATTTATTTAAACAGGCAAGAGAAAAAGCTCCCTGTATAATATTCATAGATGAGATAGATGCCATTGGCCGTGCAAGAGGAAAGAATGCGATGATGAGTAATGATGAAAGAGAAAGCACATTGAACCAGTTGCTGGTAGAAATGGATGGCTTTGGAACTGATGTTGGAATTATTGTTCTTGCCGCTACTAACCGGCCGGATGTATTAGATACAGCATTACTTCGTCCGGGTCGTTTCGACAGGCAGATAACTATTGATAAACCTGATCTGGTTGGTCGTGAAGCTATCTTCAAAGTGCATTTGAAACCAATTAAGATTTCTAAAACATTAGATATAAAAAAATTGGCTGAACAAACTCCGGGATTTGCCGGTGCCGATATTGCCAACGTATGTAACGAGGCTGCATTGATTGCTGCAAGAAAAAATAAAGAAGCGGTTGACATGCAGGATTTTCAGGATGCAGTGGACAGGGTGATTGGAGGTTTGGAAAAAAAGAACAAGATCATTTCTCCGGAAGAGAAAAAAATCATTGCCTTTCACGAAGCAGGTCATGCTGTATGTGGCTGGTACCTTGAACATGCCTATCCATTACTGAAAGTAACGATAGTGCCAAGAGGTACTGCAGCGTTGGGGTATGCACAATACACACCCAAAGAACAATACTTGTATAACATTGATCAGTTGACAGATCAGATTTGTATGACATTGGGTGGAAGAGCCGCCGAACAGATCTTCTTTAATAAAATTTCTACCGGTGCACAAAATGATTTGCAACAAATAACAAGGATTGCTTATTCAATGGTAACCGTTTACGGAATGAATGATAAAGTAGGTAACATCAGCTATTATGATCCGCAGCAGGAAACAACATTTACCAAACCGTATTCTGATGAAACGGCTAAGATGATTGATCAGGAGGTTCGTAAACTGATTGACGATGCCTACGAGAAAACAAAAGAACTGCTTACTGAAAAAAGAGGTGATGTAGAAAAATTAGCCAACGCATTGCTGGAAAAAGAAGTTTTATTCCAGAGTGATGTAGAGGCACTGATTGGTAAAAGACCATTTGAAGAAAAGAAACCACTGGTTGATGATTTACCAATTGCAGAAATAGTGGACGGAACAGTGGCAGCAGCAGAACCAAAAAAGGAAGATGAAACAGCAACAGGCGGACAAACAGGTACTATTGGTTTGGCACCGTCTATTTAACAGATACGTATGAATATTTCCACATCAAAGGAAAATATTTTAAAAAAAATCCGCAAGGCGTTGAGTCACTCAACGCCTTTGCCTTTTCCGCAAAGTGAAGGCAACCAGTCTGTTTTTCAACCATTGGAACAGGAAATAGAAGTGGAATTTGCAGAGCAGTTTACCAAACTGCAGGGAAAGTTTATTTATTGTATCAATCAGCAGGAATTTGCCTTTCAATTAAGCAGTCTTATAAAAAAGCAGGATTGGGAAACAGTATTTTGCCTGGAAGATAAATTGATAACACCCGTTGCGGCACAGTTAGCAGACAGGTTGGTGAAAACAGGTTTAGCCGAATGTGATGTTTGTATTACCGGCTGTGAAAGTTTGGTGGCCAGAACCGGAACGATAGTGATGAGTTCGGCACAAATCAGTGGCCGCACTACCAGTGTATATGCCCCCATTCATATTTGTATAGCCTACACCAATCAGCTTGTTTACGATTTAAAAGATGCTTTACAGTTAGTTAAAGATAAGTATGGCAACAGTCCCCCTTCTCTCATAACTTTTGCCACTGGCCCCAGCCGCACAGCTGATATTGAAAAAACATTGGTGGTGGGTGTGCATGGGCCTAAGGAGGTTTATTTATTTCTTATTGAAGGGTGATTATGATTTCTTAATTTTAATTCAACAATTCAGGATGAAGGAAATTTCATTTATAGTTGAAAAGGCACTTGAAGGAGGCTTTATCGCCAGAGCTGTTGGAGAATCAATTTTTACTGAAGCAGATACAATGGAGGAGCTCCAGATAAATGTAAGAGAAGCAGTAGAATGTCATTTTGAAGATTATAAAGTACCCGATTCTATAAGGCTTCATGTTTTATAAGACTCTTCTCTTTACCTCCTTGCGAGACAAAGTCGAAGCAATCTCTTTTAAACTCTTAGCTTATCTTTATGCCATGACAAATCCCGGCGTTTATCAACTATTTGTGTACGGCTCACTCCGCAGCGGATTTCGCAGCCCGGTATATGAGTACATTAGTCGCTTCTTTAAATTTATAGGAGATGCTAAAGTAAGGGGCAAAATGTTTGATATGGGCAGCTATCCTGCAGGCATTGCAACCAACGATAGTAGCTTTATAATCGGTGAACTTTACCAGGCAAAAAATGAACATGAATTTTCATGGGCTATTGGTCAGTTAGATGATTATGAAGGGGTGTCAGTAGAGCCAGATGAAGTACAACTATACCGCAGGGAAATTACAGAAGTGCTTATCAACGGGCAATTAACCCATGCCTGGGTATATTGGTATAATGGTGATATAAGCGGAAGGCCGTTGATTGCTTCCGGTGATTTGATGGAGTATATGCAGCAAAAGAAATAACCTACCGGTTTTGTTACCAGAAAGTAAAAAAATATACTTCCTCTCTGATTTTCATCTCGGTGCTCCCGACCATAGCAGCAGCCTTGAGAGAGAAAAATTACTGGTACAATTTTTCGATGAAATAAAAAAAGATGCTGCTGAAATTTTTCTTGTCGGCGACATGTTTGATTTCTGGTATGAATACAAAAAAGTAGTTCCCAAAGGATATGTAAGATTATTAGGTAAGCTGGCTGAATTAACAGACTCCGGAATAGCTATTCATTTTTTTGCCGGCAATCATGATATGTGGATGAGGGATTATTTTGCAAAGGAACTTAATATTCCTGTTTATTTTGAACCCCGGGAATTTGAAAGGAACGGGAAGAAGTTTTTAATTGGTCATGGAGATGGGCTTGGCCCAGGAGATCATGGTTATAAAAGATTAAAAAAATTATTCCGCAACCCAATTAGTAAGTGGCTCTTTGGTATTTTTCCACCTATAATGGGTATTGGATTAGCCAATTACCTGAGCCGCCGCAGCAGGGCTGCTGGTCTTACAGAAGAAGTATTTCTGGGCGAAGACAAGGAATGGCTTATTATTTACAGTAAAGAGGTGCTGAAAGAAAAAAAAATAGATTTTTTTGTATTTGGACATAGACACTTGGCTATTGACTATCGTCTGAATGAGAGTAGCCGCTACATTAACCTTGGCGACTGGATGCTGT
>JAYVKT010000347.1:0-2720 GCA_043768195.1 Chitinophagaceae bacterium
ATCAATCGTCTGATCTTTAACTTCTGCATTCTCTGTTATGTAATTGAAGTTATAATGATTCACACCTACCGCATCACCAAAATAAGGCGAGTGAAATCCTGCAGCATCCTTTTGCTCGAAATTAGCAAAAGGTCTTGCGTTGTTGATGGCATAAAACATGTTTCTGCCATCTGGATCCAGTAAAGTGCTTTTTGTATATGCCAACTGCGTAGTACTTCTGAACCGAAGGTTCTTAAATAACTCTGTGCCGATATTGGCCGTCAGATTGGTTCTTTCGAAATCGCCATTGTCTTTAAAAACAGTATTCTGGATATTACTGGTTAAAATAAAACTATAATCAATTTTATCTTTTGCACCACTGATGCTTATTGAATTATTGTATGATGTTCCGGTATTAAAGAACATTTTGTAATGATCGTACCAAGTCAGGTTCTTCTGATAAAAATTACTGTATTTGCTATTTGCATTAATAAGAAATCCGGATAATGTACCCGGGTTATCAATGTACGAACCTGTTACCGGATCAAATGATAAAGGAGTGCCACCGCTGGTAACTACTTCACCATTTGCATTCACATTAAAGGCATGTTTTTTTGCCTTATTCACCCCGCCAATATTTAAAAGAGTGCTGCTGGAAACAGAACTTGAAATAGAAATAGCTACTTTGCCCGTTTTTCCTTTTTTAGAAAACAACTGAATTACTCCATTTGAACCCTGTGCTCCGTAAATAGATGCAGCAGCAGGTCCCTGAACAACTTCAATTCTTTCATAGCTGTTAAGGTCAAGACTTTCTAATGATGTGGCTTTCACTTCAACTCCATCCACCAATATCATTGGAAGTGTACCGCCTCTTATTGAGTTGATACCACGTAGAAGGATATTAACCGGTTGACCGGGAGATCCTCCAACAGAACTAATTTGTGCACCGGCTATTTTTCCTACCAGGGCAGAGCCGACATCAGCGGTTGACACAGCAGGTAATTTTTCTCCGGAAATAGTTTCCACAGCAAATGCAAGTTTCTTTTTGGAAACTGCAGAACCTGTACCTGTCACCACCACTTCGCTGAGGGATTTGGTGTCAACATCAAGTTGAATACTTACATTGGTTTGTGAACCAATACCTACATCTTTCCCTTCGTAGCCAACTGCGCTAACAATTAATACTGCGTTGGGTGCAGCACTAATTTTAAAGACACCATCAGCAGAAGCAATTGTGCCCCCCCTTTGATTTTTTACTCTGACCGATGCGCCATTTAACGGAGCACCATTTGCATCAGTAACCTTTCCGGTTACTTCTCTTGTTTGTGCCATTAAGAGCTGTGTGCCCATGAGTAAGCAACTCAGCAATAGCAGTTTTAGTTTTCTCATTTTGTGTGTTTTGGTAAATAGAAAGAAAAATAAATATATGTTAACCTTACGTTAACAAAACAAAAAAACCATGCAACTTGCTGCATGGCTTTATAAATTGATGATAATCAACTAACAATTGTTAGCCAACTAACTCCGATCTCTGCTTCCCAGGTATATCATTATATACTGAATAAGGGTAACCACTGCCGCAAGTGCAGCTACAACATAAGTAGTGGCAGCCCATTTCAAGGCATCTTTGGCTTTTGGGTATTCTTCGCTGTTTGTAATGTTGGTTCTGTCTAACCAGGCAAGGGCTCTTTTACTGGCATCAAATTCAACCGGAAGGGTAATAAGGGTAAATAAAACTGTAATACTCATTACTATAATACCAATCAGTAAAACAGTTGGGTTTTTGGTGGTTGCCAGCACAATCATACCGGCCAGCAGCACCCAGTTTACCAGCATAGAACTCATCTGAACGGCAGGCACCAATTTGCTCCTGAGCATAAGCGGTCCATATTGGGTAGCATGTTGTACGGCATGGCCACACTCATGGGCGGCCACGGCTGCGGCAGAAACACTCTTTCCGTCATAGACTTCCGGGCTCAGGTTTACTGTTTTATTGGTGGGGTTATAGTGGTCTGAAAGAAACCCCTGAACCGAGGTCACTTTCACGTCATAAATACCGTTTTCTTTAAGCATTTTTTCGGCTATTTCACGGCCCGAAAGACCGTTGGCAAGGCCTATTTTACTGTACTTGGTAAACTTGCTTTTCAATATTGCCGAAACCAGAAAACTGATGCCCAAAAACACCAGGGAAACGATCATAATTTCACTTGACATCATCATATAAAAATGTTTTGTTGACTGTAATTATATCAAATTTACTACCATTCCTGTTGTGTAAGTTTTTTCAGCCGTTTTGTCACCCTAAAATTAAAAGTTGAGTATGGATTGGCGCAAAAAGCCGTCCTTATTAAAGTTTAAAATTGTCTATAACTAATTATTTATCAATATTTTATTAAAAAAATTATTTCCCTGGCCTTGTCTTATTTTACCCGACTGATGCTGCCGAAAGTTATGCACAGGGGCAAAAATTTATTTTGAAATGTGGGGCATAATTGTAATTTAGCAATAGAATTTAATGGGTTAGTAAGTAAGAGGGTTAGCAGAAATGCTGACCCTTTTGCCTTTTAGGAAGTGAAGCTTTTAAACTTTACTTTTTTAAATTTAAAAATATCTTCAGCACGTATTTTATAATTATTAAGGTTGAAATTTTTATCAACTGCTACAAAATAATTTTCCAAAATTTTTCTACTACATAAAAAATTGCTGAGTAAATATTTATTTGTACAAGTGTGCGACGCAAC
>JAYVKT010000348.1:0-5005 GCA_043768195.1 Chitinophagaceae bacterium
GGTTTTTTAGCCGGGGGGGGGCTTCGTTATTACTTGACAAGGCACTGAGATCAAAAAAAGTTAATTGGGTTGCTTACACCAACAAATTTCAATAACCCAAATTAACTATAATGAAAAAGATAAAATTTATAACAGTCGCATTTTGCGTACTGCTTTCGCTTAAGTTGTATTCCCAGCAAACAGAAAAATTTATTGATACCGAAAAAGATAAGAAAGGGGGTATTATGTTCGCCAGGCTCTCGGTGCCACAGCCATCTAATGATAGAGGAAACATTGTTTTACTACAAGAGTTGCTGAGCCTGCCATCTAATATTACATTTAAACCAATAGACAGTATTATTGATAAAACGGGAATGGTTCACAAAGCCTACCAGCAATTTTATAAGGGGGCTAAAGTAATTGGCGGGGACTATGTCCTTCATATTAAAAATGGAAATATCAGGTTTATTAACGGAGCCTATGTGGCTGTTAAAAACGATATTTCTGTTGCCCCTGAACTCTCTGTAAAAGATGCAGAAAACTTTGCCACTAACGAGGTAATGAAGCGGAAAACAAATAAAGCCAACTTGCAATTAACAGTTACATTCAAAGAAATGGCTTTCCTGGAAGACCCGGCAACAGAGCAAGTAAGACTGGCTTTTAAAGTATTTGTAAATGCTACTAATGACATTATAAGCGAAAATGAATTTATTGATGCAGCCACCGGTAAATTGCTTTTAACTGAAAACCTGATTTGTTCATTCAAACCGCCAAACGCTGTAGGTTCAGCTCAAACATCCTATTCCGGCACGCAAACCATAACAACAGATGTAATAGGAAGCCAGTTTCGGATGAGGGAAGTTAGAAACGGATCTGTAAATATTCTTACCCGTAATGCAAACAATAGCAGTAGTTTTTCGGGTATTCCCACTTCTGCTACTGATGTATTTGATAATGATAATAACTGGCTTGCTAACGAACATGGTTCAGACAGGGTTGGCTATGATGCACATTGGGCTGCTGAAAAATCATTTGATTACTGGCTCACTATTCATGGTAGAAACAGTATTAATGGGGCAGGTATGAATGTTAATAGTTACTTTCATTTTGGTAGCAATGAAAATAATGCTTACTGGCATAAGACCTATCAAAGCATGTATTTTGGCGATGGGGGTTCCTTATTTAAGCCATTAGGATCATTAGATGTTTGCGCCCATGAGTATGGGCATGGAATAACACAGTTTACTGTTCCTGGCGGCGGGTTGGGTTCAAGCGGCGAATCGCCGGCACTTAATGAAGGCTTCAGCGATATATGGGGCGCATCAGTAGAAGCCTGGGCTGCGCCTACTAAACAAAGATGGTTAATTGGTGAAGAAATTATGAATAATGGAAAGAATTCTTTGCGGAATATGCAAAATCCGAATGATAATAATTCTCAAACTCAAGGCCCTGATACTTATCAGGGTACTAATTGGAGCAATAGCAATGCCCCACATACAAATGCAACATTACTTGGGCACTGGTATTATTTACTGACACAGGGCGGATCAGGTACAAATGATATTGGAAATAGTTTTTCTGTAACTGGTATAGGAATAGATCATGCTTCAAAGATTGCATATAGAACTGAGCAACTTTTAAACCCGAGTGCCAACCATGCTATGGTAAGAACCATGAGCATTCAGGCTGCAATAGATTTATACGGCGCCGGTTCTTGTGATGAAATCGCCGTTACCAAAGCATGGTATGCTGTGGGTATTGGCAGCAATTACAATACTACACTTACGATTAATGGGGATGACTTCGTTTGTTCAACCTCTTCTAATAGTTATATTGTTACCGGTTTACCTGCCGGGGCAACTGTAACATGGTCGGCTTCACCTACTGGAATTGTAAATATCAATAGTCCTAATTCTCTTCAAACAACAATTTCAAAAATTACTAATGGGATAATTACTTTAGTAGTTACTACTTCAAACGGATGTGTGGGAGGATTTATTGGCTCTAAAAATATAGTTATCGGCCCACAAACATCCACAAACATAGCCGGACTTAACCCGCCGTTGGGAGTTAGTCCTGGAGAATTACTTGAGCTAAACGTTTTAGAAGGAGGCAGTTCATATTTATGGGAAGTGGAAGGTGGAACTGTATCAGGATTAAACAACCAGCAAAGTGTAACTATACAAGTTAATCAGTGTCCACCCAATATTACAAACGGCTATATTAATGTGCATGTAACCATTACTAATGCCTGTGGTACGGGAAACACTTATACAGAAGCAACAACAGTTGACTGTGGTACAGGTGGCGGCTTCAGGTTGTCGCCAAATCCTTCCAATGGTGTAATAACAGTTGATGGGCAACTAAAAAATAAAAATATCAAAGAAATTAAAATAGCAGACAAACTGGGCAACATCAAAAAGCAACTGCGGTTTTCGGGGTTTGAACAAAGAGTAACAATTGATCTTTCTTTTCTGCCAACAGATATTTATTATATCCAAATATTCGATGGAAAAACCTGGGAGGCAAAACAAATATCAATTAAGCGATAGGGCATAGAGAGTATATTGTCTTTTAGAGTAAGTAAATATTTAATGAAGGGTTGAGGTGTAAATCTCAACCCTTCATTAATTGTAACCACGTTAAAGAGGTTTATATAATGTTCAATGTTGTAAATCTCCCTTCCTCATCACAAACATCTTCCTAAAACAAACCCATTGCCCCTATATTTGCCCTGATTGGCATGCTTTTATACAGCAAACTGCTTATTTTTTGCGCCAAAACGACTAATTTAGCAATCATACATAGCACAGAATTGACTGCCATGGAGTACGAAATAAAACAACAAGACAAATTTCAATACATTGAAGAAGGCAGCGGGGAGCCGTTGGTGCTGCTGCATGGCCTGTTTGGCGCATTGAGCAATTTTGCCAGTCTTATTGAATATTTCCGCAATCATTACAAAGTAGTGGTGCCCATATTACCCCTTCTCGAAATGGATATCTTACACACTTCAGTTGGTGGTCTGGCAAAGTATGTTCACAAATTTATCGAAACAAGGGACTATCAGGGTGTTCACTTGTTGGGCAACTCACTCGGTGGCCATGTTGGTTTATTACACACATTAAAACATCCGGAAAGGATAAAGTCGCTTACACTAACCGGCAGTTCTGGCCTTTTTGAAAATGGAATGGGCGATAGTTATCCTAAAAGGGGCGACTATGAATATATCAGGAAAAAAACAGAACTGACTTTTTATGACCCTGCAATGGCTACTAAAGAATTGGTTGATGAAGTGTATAGTATTACTAATAGCCGTATGAAGGTTATTAAAATTATTGCCCTGGCAAAAAGTGCTATCAGAAATAATTTAGGCGAAGAACTAAGCCAGATTAAACTGCCTACCTTATTAGTATGGGGAAATAATGATACCATTACACCGCCATTCGTAGCAAAAGAATTTAATAAGTTGATTCCGAACAGTGAGTTGCATTTTGTTGATAAATGTGGCCATGCACCTATGATGGAAGTACCCGATGAGTTTAATGCAATCCTGCATAAATTTTTGAAAAAGCTTAATGAGCCTGCAACAGTTGCCTGATCATTGATGTCTCAGAGAAAACAAAGCCGCTATCCATGTTAACCCGTGAACTATTATCTCAATCCCTTCCTTCCCTGCGCCTTAGCGACAAGGTGTATCAGGCATTGCAATTAATGAATGACAACCATGTTACTCATTTACCCGTTATAAATGGTGAAAAATTTGTTGGCAACATCAGCGAAGAAGATTTGCTGTTGGCAGAAAATGATAATGCAGAGCTTACTACCATGGAGCAGTCATTTTCGGATGTATCTGTAAAGGAAGATGAACATTTCCTCAAAGCTGTTCAACTGGCGGCTGATAATGGTTTAAGTGTTGTTCCTGTTGTTACAGAAGAAAATGAACTGGCAGGCACACTGGCGTATAATGATCTGTTGAAATTTTCTTCCGGCTTTATGAGCCTCGCCGAACCGGGTGGATTAATAGTCCTGGAAATGGAAAGTAACCAGTATTCTTTTAACGAAATCAGCAAACTGGTAGAAACAAATGATGCCCAGATTACCCAATTAAATACTTCTAATAATGCCGAAACAGGTATGATGCAGGTAACTATTCGTATCAATAAACCTGATGTGGCCGACATTGTAGCTGCTTTTCAGCGGTATGAGTATAACGTAAAATACTTTTTTGGAGAAGAGTTGTACACCAACGAGCTGCGTAGTAACTACGACAACCTGATGAACTACCTGAAAATCTAATCTTACCTGCTTTTTTCTTTATTTTACGCAGACATAAAGATTCATTTTGATTTATACCAAAGTGAAAAGCAAAATAGTTACATGTATTCTTTGCGTCTTTGCCCCTTTGTGGTCTTTGCGTGAAATGTATTGGGCTGTTTGATAGGTCATATTGGTATTAGCTCTCTTTTGAAAAGAACTATGCTGCGAAAAAGAAAATATCACCTTTGTTTTATATCAATGATGCTTTGCTGCCATATGCTAATGGCGCAATTACCTGCTACTCCCCCAATTATTGATACCGCCACCACACAAATTATAGTAGGGCAAATTGTACTGACAGGAAATAAAAAAACAAAAGAAGCAATCATCCTGCGGGAGATACCCTTTAAGTCCGGAGAAGGATATTCATTGGAAGAATTAGTTAAGAAATTTGAAACAGCCCGGCAACAATTGATGAACACAACTTTGTTTAATGCCGTAATTGTAGCAGCCAAAAATATGGAAGGCAATACAATTAATGTTAGCGTAGAAGTAAAAGAACGGTGGTATTTATTTCCGGTTCCGGTTTTTAAGCCGGTTGACCGCAACCTTAACCAATGGATAGTAGAGCAAAAAGCAAACCTTGACCGGGTGAATTATGGCGTTAAATTATACTACAATAACGCTACCGGGAAAAATGACAAACTAAAGATTGGCCTTATAAATGGTTATACAAAGCAGCTTTCTTTGAGCTATGACAGGTTAT
>JAYVKT010000349.1:0-10263 GCA_043768195.1 Chitinophagaceae bacterium
ATGTTATGAGAAAACCCTAAAGCAAGGTCTAACACATTGCCCTGGTTAGCAGCTTTAAAACCCACACCAATCAATTCTAATTTTCTTTCATACCCGTCAGTTACACCTTTCACCATATTTGAAACTAATGAACGATAGAGACCATGCAATGCACGGTGACGTATCTGATCAGTTGGGCGGGCAAAAGTTATTGTTCCGTCTTTTACTTCTACAGTAATATCACGGTCAATTGTTTGTTTTAATTCGCCTTTCGGTCCTTTAACTGCCACTACATTGTCCTTGCCCACAGTTATCGTAACACCACTTGGAGCTACTACCGGTTGTTTACCTATACGAGACATGATTTTTTAATTTATCTTTTTATTTTTTTACTGACCGGTCATCCGCCTTCGGCGGATTAATGTATCAGTAACATTTATTTTAATATATGTAGCAAAGTACTTCGCCACCTACATTCTGAACTTTTGCTTCTTTATCGGTCATTACTCCTTTTGAAGTTGATACGATAGCTACACCCAAGCCATTTTTTACACGGCGAAACTCGGCAGGTGATGCGTACTGACGCAAACCCGGGCGGCTTACCCTTTCCATGCTTTGAATAGCTGGTTGCTTTGTAGCAACATCATACTTCAAGGCTATTTTAATAACACCTTGTTTGCTATCATCCTCAAATTTATATTTCAGGATATAGCCCTGATTGTACAAAATTTCGGTCATACGCTTCTTCAGGTTAGAAGCTGGAATGTCAACCACACGGTGACCTGCCATTTGCGCATTACGGATTCTGGTCAGGAAATCTGCTATAGGATCTGTTACCATATTTTTTGCCCTCCTACGTCCCGCCTCGTTTGAAACGAGACGAAATAATTGGATAGTTTAATTTTAAAAAATTGTTTCTTACCAGCTTGCTTTTTTCAATCCTGGAATTTTTCCGTTCAAAGCCATGTCCCTAACCATAATTCTGGAGAGACCGAAATAACGAACGTAACCTCTCGGACGTCCGGTAATCTGGCAGCGGTTTTTTAAACGAACTTTCGAAGAATTCTTCGGCATTTCGTCTAAAGCTTTCCAGTCGCCTGCTTTTTTCAGCTCTGCTCTTTTAACGGCGTGCTGGGCTACCATCTTCTCCCTTTTTCTTTGCCTGGCTTTTATTGATGTTTTTGCCATTTTTATTTATCCTTTTAGTTTGTACTATTTTTTGTTGCGTTTTTGAAAGGCATACCCAGTTCTTTCAACAACTCGTAAGCTTCTTCATCTGTATTGGCAGTTGTTACGAAAGTGATATCAAGACCTGTTATTTTATTTACCTTGTCAATATCAATCTCCGGGAAAATGATTTGCTCTGTTACTCCCAGTGTATAGTTACCACGACCATCAAATGCTTTTTCATTTACACCTTTGAAGTCACGAACACGGGGCAATGCTACAGCAATAAGCCTGTCAAGAAATTCAAACATCTTCACTCCCCGCAGTGTAACCCTTGCACCAATCGGCATGTTCTTACGCAGTTTGAAGTTGGAGATATCTTTCTTTGACATGGTTGCTACTGCTTTCTGACCAGAGATAGTTGTTAGCTCATCAAGGGCTATATCAACTAATTTTTTATCAGTTACAGCGCCATTTACACCACGGTTCAGGCAGATTTTTTCCAGCTTAGGAGCCTGCATTACTGAATCGTAACCAAATTTTTTAACCAAAGCAGGTACAACATCTTTATTGTACTTATCTGCCAGTCTTGGGGTATATGTTTTTGTACTCATGATTATTTACCTCCCTGAGTTTTTACTGTTTTAAAAACCCGTTCTGTTTTTCCTTCCTTTCTCACTCTTGTTACCCTTGCGCCTGCTTTTTGAGCAGCGTCCCAAAGCATTACATTGCTGATATGGATAGGAGCTTCTTTTTTTACAATTCCACCTTTGGTGTTTTGTGCAGATGGTTTAGTGTGCTTGGTAATGATGTTTACACCTTCTACCAAAACCTTACCGTCTTCTACTAAAATTTCTTTTACAATTCTTGGCTTTAATAAATCCTTATCGTCACCAGTAATTACCACAACACTGTCTCCTTTGCGGATATTGTACTTTGGTTTAAATCTTGCTTTCATTTTGTCTATCGTTAATGGGCTTTCACCCTTTTAATCAATTATAATACTTCAGGAGCCAATGAAATAATTTTCATATATCCTTTATCCCGGAGCTCCCTTGCTACCGGCCCGAAAATACGGGTACCTCTTGGCTCATCTGATTGGTTCAGAATTACAACAGCGTTATCATCAAAACGGATATATGAACCGTCTTTACGACGCAGCTTATTGGTTGTACGAACGATTACTGCTTTGGCAACTGTTCCTTTCTTAATGCCACCAGCTGGTAATGCATCCTTAATTGTTACCACAATTTTATCGCCTATCCTGGCATAACGCTGACCGCTGTTGCCGAGTACACGGATACAAAGCACCTCTTTGGCACCACTGTTGTCCGCTACATTTAACCGGCTTTCTTGCTGAATCATTTTATTTAGCTTTTAGCTCTTTGCTTTTTTGCTTGGAGCAGTTAAAACGTTTGTTAATCTTTGGGAAACGACTCGTAACTCAAAACTCACGAACCGTAACTTTTCTTACTTCACTTTCTCTACCACTTCCACCAGTCTCCAACGCTTTGTCTTGCTCAGCGGACGGGTTTCCATTATTTTGACTACATCACCAATGCTGCACTCGTCCTTATCATCATGTGCATGGAACTTAGTAGTCTTTTTTACAAACTTGCCATAGATTGGGTGCTTTACTTTTCTTTCAACGGCAACAGTAATAGTTTTCGCCATTTTATTACTTGTTACAACACCCGTTTTTGTTTTTCTTAAATTTCTTGCTTCCATTTTTTAAGCTTTATTATGCTTGCTGTTGCTTTAACTTCAATTCTGTTATCAGACGGGCAATATCCCGGCGCAAACCACGGATGGTCATTGGGTTCTCCAGTGGAGAAATAGTATGAGCAAACGTCAGTTTTTTCAACCGTTGCTTATCTTCTTCAAGCCGGGCCATAAGGTCCTGCTCATTCATCCCATGGATGCTTTTTACAAAATCTGTTTTCTTTGACATCGCTATTCGATTTATTTAGTTTTTACGCTGTAACTAAATCACGGCGTACCATGAACTTTGTTTTAATAGGCAACTTACCGGCAGCCAATGCCAAAGAGGCACGGGCAACTTTCTCATCTACACCATCTACTTCAAATAAAATACGGCCTGGTTTTACAACCGCTGCCCAGAACTCCAGGTTACCTTTACCCTTACCCATTCTTACTTCGGCAGGTTTGGCGGTGATTGGTTTATCCGGAAAAATGCGAATCCACACATTACCTTCTCTTTTCATTTCACGGGTCAGGGCCTGACGGGCAGCTTCAATCTGACGATCAGTAACCCAATGACATTCTAATGCTTTCAGTGCAAATGAGCCAAAAGAAATAGTAGTGCCTCTTTTAGCATCGCCTTTCATGCGGCCTCTTTGCATTTTCCTATGCTTCGATCTTTTCGGTTGTAACATATAATTCAGTTTTTTAGTACTTAGTATTCAGATTACAGACGAATGTCTCTTGTCTTTATACCCAGTACTGAATACTCAATACTTTTAGTTTCTTCTTCCGCCTCCACCACCGCCTCTGCGGTCACCACCACCTCTGCGATCATCACGGCGATCGCCACCACGGTCATCTCTTCTCTCTCTTCTTTCACCACCAGCACCTTCATTCTTACCACCGCCGGCAATAAAGTTTGGATTCAAATCTCTTTTTGCTAATACCTCTCCTTTACAAATCCATACTTTGATACCAATCTTACCATATACTGTTTGTGCAAATACATTGGCATAATCAATATCCATACGGAATGTATGAAGGGGCACCCGGCCTTGTTTGAATTCTTCGCTACGGGCAATTTCTGAACCACCAAGACGTCCACTTAACTTCACCTTAATGCCCTCAGCACCCATACGAAGAGCAGATGCAATGGACATTTTAGTAGCCCTTTTAAAATTGATCCGGTTCTCAATTTGACGGGCTATCGTATCACCTACAATCATTGCATCCAGTTCGGGACGACGAATTTCCAGGATGTTGATCTGAACATCGTCTTTGCTGGTAAGCTTTTTTAATTCTTCTTTAATGCGATCTACCTCACCGCCACCTTTACCGATAATGATACCTGGCTTAGAAGTGTGAATCGTTATTATCAGTTTACCCAATGTTCTCTCAATAACAATTTTTGAGATACCGCCCTTGTTAATACGGGCATTGAGGTAAGTTCTGATTTTATAATCTTCAATCAACTTGCCGGCATAATCTTTCTTTGTTGCGTACCAGTTAGATTCCCAGCCGCGGATGATGCCTAACCTGTTACCAATCGGATTTGCTTTTTGACCCATGTTATTGGTTTATTAATTCGTTTAGTTTTTATTTTCTTTTATGTCAACAATCACTGTTACATGATTGCTGCGTTTGCGAACTCTGTAGCCACGGCCTTGCGGAGCCGGACGCATCCTTTTCAATGTTCTTGCACCATCAACCATGATAGTCTTTACGATAAGCTGGCTTTCATCCCCACCTTCGTTTTTTTGCTTCCAGTTATCGATAGCACTTAATACTAACTTACGCAGCGGAACTGCTGAGTCTTTAGGATTGTGTTCCAATTCTGCCAATGCTTTTTCCACTTTCATTCCACGAATAAGGTCAACAAGTAACCTCATTTTTCGGGGTGATGTCGGATGATTTCTAAGTCTTGCTATTGCTTCCATTTTTCTTGTTTCTTGTTTCTTGTTACTGGTTTAGACCAACAACTATACTTTATTAATCAACTTTCTTACTGGAGTGTCCTTTGAACTGCCGGGTTGGTGCAAACTCACCCAACTTGTGCCCGACCATAAATTCAGTTACATACACAGGTATAAATTTATTGCCATTGTGCACCGCAAAAGTGTGACCTACAAAGTCGGGAGTTATAGTAGAACGACGACTCCAGGTTTTGATAACACTTTTTTTGTTTTTGCCTTCGTTGATAGCCACTACCTTTTTTTCGAGGTGAGAAGCTACATAAGGACCTTTTTTAATCGAACGAGCCATTTTATGACGTTGTTTTATTAATTAGTTTGTTTACTTGGAAATCTTGCTTCCGTTACTGCGCTGAATAATCATCTTATCACTTCCTTTACCTTTTGTTCTTGTTTTCAATCCTCTTGAATATTGACCGTTTCTGCTACGAGGCTGACCACCTGAGGCTTTACCTTCACCGCCACCCATCGGGTGATCTACAGGATTCATTGCCACACCTCTGGTTCTTGGTTTGATACCTTTCCACCTGTTACGACCGGCCTTACCCATGCTTTGTAGAAAATGGTCGCTGTTGCTTACCACACCTACTGTTGCATAGCAATTGATCAATACTTTTCTTAATTCGCCAGAAGGCATTTTTAATATTGCGTACTTTTCTTCTTTGTTAGTTAGCTGTGCAGATGAGCCGGCACTACGGGCCAATTTTCCACCCTGACCAGGCTGCATTTCAATATTGTGAACGTTGGTACCAAGCGGCATGAACTTCATTGGTAAAGCATTACCAACCTCAGGAGCTACATCAGCACCACTTTCTACTTTTGCACCAACCAGCAAACCTTGCGGAGCGAGGATATATCGCTTCTCGCCATCAGCATAATTCAACAAGGCGATGAAAGCTGTACGATTTGGATCGTACTGAATTGATTCTACTGTTCCAATACCAGCTTTATTACGTTTGAAATCTATTATACGATATTTTTTCTTGTGCCCACCACCTCTGTACCGCATAGCAAGACGACCAGAAGAAGTACGTCCACCAGTCCTTGGTTTAGCTTCTACCAGGGTTTTTTCGGGAACATTAGTAGTAACCTCAGCATAAGCATTACCGATTCTCCAACGGGTGCCGGCTGTAACAGGTTTAAATTTTCTTAGTGCCATTTTTCAATTTCTTTTGCCCCTATCCCCTAAAGGGGTATTGAAGCTTTCATTTTGTTTCAACACTTCGCGGCGGTTGTTTGCCTTACTTGTTCCCCTTTTGGGGATGGAGGATTAAATGTTTGAATACAAATCAATGTTTTCACCCTCGGCTACAGTTACAAATGCCTTTTTGTAACCAGGCTTACGGCCAGAGATTACACCGGCTTTTGTAAAGCGGCTTTTATTTTTTCCCGGAGATACTGAAGTGTTTACGTTTGTTACCGTTACACCGTAAAAGCTTTCTATTGCTTTTTTAATCTCCAGCTTATTTGCTTTTTTATCAACTTTGAAAGCATAGCGGCGCAGTTTGTCCTGCTGGGCATTTGCTTTTTCTGTCAAAATTGGTTTTATTAATACGTCAGAAAGTTTCATTTCTAATCTTTTATTTTTTAATTAAGCTTCTGCCTTTTCTTCTTCTGAAAAAATCTTTGCTGCACTCTCTGTTAAAATCAGCACTTCAGAATTTACAATGTCATAAGTATTAATGTCACTCAACAATACGCCTAATACAGAAGGTACATTGCGAATAGAAAGCTCAACATTATCGTTATTTTCAGGCATAATGAACATTGCTTTTTTATCAGCTACTTTCAGGTTGCCCAAAATATCTACAAACGTTTTTGTCTTTGGTGAATCAAGTGTAATGTCTTCAACAATAACAATGGCATTATCTTTTGCTTTGTAAGACAATGCAGAAATCTTTGCCAGATCTTTTACTTTACGGTTCAACTTGAAATCGTACAAGTGGGGCTTAGGGCCGAAGATGGTACCACCCCCTTTATATAATGGGTTACGGATATTGCCCTTACGGCTTCCGCCAGTACCTTTCTGTTTATGCAGCTTGCGGCTTGCACCCTGTACTTCGGCACGGGTTTTTACTTTATGTGTACCCTGACGCTGTGCAGCGAGGTATTGTTTTACAGCAAGATAGATAACATGGTTATTGGGTTCTGCACCAAAGATTTCTTCTGGCAGTTCCACCGTTCTACCGGTTGCTTTTCCTTTTGTATTTAAAACTTCAACTTGCATTTTTTTATCTTTTTAAAGAGAGCATTCTTCGTCTCGCCTAAGGCGAGATCAGAATGACATCAGTACATTACTTCTGAATTAAAACAATTGAACCATTATAACCGGGTACAGAGCCACTAACAAGAATGTAATTCTTATCAGCAAATATCTTTACCACTTTTAATCCTTTCAACTTTACACGGTCGGTTCCGGTGCGGCCGGCCATTTTCATTCCTTTCATTACACGGGCAGCATCAGATGAGTTACCTAATGAACCGGGTGCCCTTGAACGGTCATGCTGGCCGTGAGACTGCTGACCCACACCATGGAAACCATGGCGTTTTACAACACCCTGAAAGCCTTTACCCTTAGTTGTACCTACTACTTCAACAGAATCGCCTTCAGCGAAAATGTCAACTGTAATCGTTTCACCAATATTTTTTTCTATGGAATAGTTGCGGAATTCTTTTGTAAACTTCTTAGGAGCTGTCTGAGCTTTTGCGTAATGGTTTACCTCAGATTTTGTGGAGTGTTTTTCTTTTTTATCGCCAAAAGAAAGCGAAAGTGCATTGTACCCGTCGGAATCCGTAGTCTTAACCTGGGTAACAACGCAGGGGCCTGCTTCAATAATCGTACAGGCTGTTTGTTTGCCTGAAGGATCGAAAATGCTGGTCATCCCAATTTTTTTCCCAATAATACCTTTCATGGTCGTTCAATTTATGCCTGCAAGGTTATTGGGACATCTTTCGTTACAAGTGACATTGTCACTCTGAGTGTAACGAAGGGTCAATCCCCGTTTGCCACCGACCTTTTCCTTTCTGGGGAAGTACCGGCAGTAAACAAACCCTGAATGGCTTGTTTTATGTTAATGCGTCAGAGCTCTTTTCTGCTGTTTCAACTGTACGTTGAAACATTTTTGAGAGATGACAATAAGTTTATTTATAAGATCTAAAAGAGGTTTATCACCTCCATTTCTACGCTTTGATTTCTACTTCCACACCACTTGGCAAATCCAACTTACTCAATGCATCTACGGTTCTTGAAGAAGATGTGTAAATATCCAGCAGACGCTTATGCGTAGCTAACTGAAATTGTTCACGGCTCTTCTTGTTTACGTGGGGTGAACGCAACACAGTAAAAATTTTACGGCGGGTAGGCAAAGGAATTGGACCTGTTACTACTGCACCGGTACTGCGTACTGTTTTTACGATCTTTTCAGCTGATTTATCTACCAGGTTGTGATCGTAAGATTGTAATTTGATTCTGATTCGCTGCGACATGTATGAAATCCCAATTTTCTTTTGGGAGTGCAAAGGTAGGGTTGAGAGGTATAGCTTCCAAATAGTTGGGAAAGAATTTTCTATGCTGTGGACAAACTTATAACAAATGTCTATAGCTGCTCTATTCACTTGACTTTCAGGCTTAACTTACGGCGATTATGCAAGAAAACCCCATTAAAAAAGCCAAAGGAGGAAAATGGTTGAAACTACTGCTGAAAATAGCGGTTACAATTGCTTGTATCTGGTATGTATCTGGTAAGATTGATTTCGAAAAAGCGGGTATTTCGATTAAAAAGGCTGACTGGTTTTATCTGCTTCCCGCATTAATAGCTTTTATTGCCTCAAAATTGCTTTCTGCTGCAAGGTTAAACATGTATTTTAAAAATATTGGCATCCACTTATCCGCTAAACAGAATACAAGGCTTTACTGGTTGGGAATGTTCTACAATTTGTTTTTACCAGGTTCTATTAGTGGTGATGCTTATAAAGTAATCCTGATAACAAAAAAGTATAATACACCGTACAAAAAAACAACTGCTGCCGTTTTATTAGATCGCTTTAGTGGTTTACTGGGACTTGGTTTGATACTTGCTGCATACGGCAGCATTGTGCTGAGCAATCCTTTACATATTGTTGCCATTACATCTGGTGCAGTATTATCCATCGTTGTTGTTTTTCTGATAATAAAAAAGTGGTTTCGGGATTTTATTCCCAGTTTTTTACCAACACTTTTATTAGGGATACTAGTGCAGGCCTGCCAGGTTATTTGTGTTTATCTGATTATGGCGGCACTTGGAATACCTGCCCACAATACAGAATATATTTTCATCTTTCTTGTTTCATCTGTTGTATCGGTTCTTCCACTTACTATTGGCGGGTTGGGCATACGAGAGGTTGTTTTTCTGGAGGGATCAAAATTGTTTGGGCTGTCGCAGGAAACATCAGTGGTGATAAGCCTGCTGTTTTATCTTATTACTCTTCTTATTTCTGCCGTTGGGTTAGTGTACGTCTTCAAGGAGCCATTAAAAGAAAAAAAGGACTCATTGTTGAGCCCTTAAGCCTGCTTCTCGGCAGGTAAACCTTTGAACATTGTGTTTTTCATTGACAGGCAGACAACCTGAGCAAAAAAGATTGGTTCTTAAAAACGGAGTAGAATTCCATACAATAACAAACAAACACAATGCCATGAAACTACCAGCCGTTGACTTTGATTAAGTATTTTTAAGATTTGCCAATAAAAAATCCCGTCTCACTTTAAGCAAAACGGGATCTATTATTATTTGTACTTATCTAATTATGCATTCACTTTCCCTTTCACCTTTGCAATTACTTCTTCAGCAATATTCGTTGGAGCAGGATGATAGTGAGAAAACTCCATGGTAGAAGATGCACGGCCAGAAGACAATGAACGAAGCTGTGTTACATAACCAAACATTTCACTTAATGGAACTTTGGCTTTGATAACTTCAGCACCAGCTCTTGTATCCATACCTTCCAGCATACCACGACGACGGTTAAGGTCTCCCGTAACATCACCCATGTATAATGCAGGAGTAATTACTTCTACTTTCATAATAGGCTCCAGCAAAACTGGTTTTGCTTTTCTTGCTGCTTCACGGAAACCTTGTTTAGCACAAAGTTCAAATGACATAGCATCAGAGTCAACTGCGTGGAAGCTACCATCAAATACACGAATCCTCATGTTGTCTACCGGGTAGCTTGCCAATACACCTGTAGTCATTGAATTTTCGAAACCCTTTGTAATGGCAGGAACAAATTCCTTAGGGATAGATCCACCAAACAAGCCATTTACAAACTGGTAATGCTTGTCAGGATTTTCTGCTTTCCATTCTGCATCTACGGGACCTAATTCAAACTGAATGTCGGCGAATTTACCACGGCCACCCGTTTGCTTCTTCAATGTTTCTCTGTGTGTAACAGTTATATTGAATGCTTC
>JAYVKT010000350.1:0-9185 GCA_043768195.1 Chitinophagaceae bacterium
TGATTACTCGTAGATTTCCCTGCATAATTATATTCCTGCTTAGTAGTTCTTCGTAAAAGGATAAGAAACAAACATTTATTACTTGCATTATTAACAATCAGATAATATTTTGGCACTGCCTTACGTTTTTAAATCCTATCCGAAGGTGTAGTAGCTGAAAAGAAATTGTACCTGAGAAAAACCGTACCCTAAGTGAGAAAACTATTTATTCCAATAGCTATTGGATTATTGTGTACTTCGTTTACCATTAATCCAACTGTAAAGACAACAAACAATATTGCTGCTGTTCCCGTTTCTCATCCAATCATTTCGGATTCTCGTTTTTTAGTTGCTGATGATGCAGCAACTGCCTTATATAGCAATGTCAATTTGCAACAGTTAGGATTGTCGAAAGAAGCATTTAATTATGCATGGAAAGGTTATCAATATTTATTAGCCAATAATAAAATAAGCCGGAGTAACTATCTTTCCATTTGTGATTTTAGTCAGTCATCCCGCCAAAAGAGATTGTATATAATAGATGTTGCGAACAATAAACTCGTCACCCATACGTATGTGGCACATGGGAAAAATTCGGGAGCTGAATATGCCACCCGGTTTTCCAATACACCAGAGTCATTGCAAAGTAGTTTAGGTTTTTATATTACGTCCCGTACCTATATTGGAGAACATGGTCTGTCATTACGCATCAATGGTGTGGATCCTGGTTATAATGACAAAGCACTTGAACGCAGTATTGTTTTGCATGGTGCTGCCTATGTAGATGGTGCAAGAGCAAAGGCGGGCATGTATATGGGTCGCAGTTGGGGCTGCCCGGCTGTACCGCAAAAAGAATCTGCAACAATCATTACAACGATAAAAAACGGCACCTGTCTTTTTATTTATCACCCGTCAAGGAACTATTTGCTTCGCTCAAAAATATTAAACGGCTGATTGGACACATAACAAGGATGGATGATAACAAAAAGCCCACCGTACCCTATGGTTGGGCTTTTTTGTTTTTGTCTGCCACAAATTACCAAATAGAAAAAATAAAATATGAATTTGATTGGCTTCGGCAAATGAATACAGGGTAGCCACGCCTGCCCGACTGCGTCATTCAGGCGGGGATTAACACAGACCTGTCTACCGGCAGGCAGGTAAATACAAATGGTATTATAATTTAGCAATGCTTTGCTGAATAACTATAGAACCCATCCAAGTCATAGCGGCAACGACGAGCCAACCGATAATCTGTAATACTAAAGGATGCTTGTATTGCTGAACGATGGATGATTTTGTTGCAGCAATAAGAATAACAGCTAATGCAATCGGGAGTATAAGTCCGTTTACTGCACCGGCGAGTATTAATAGTTTGATTGGATTACCTACGGCAACAAAAATGATAGTAGATAGAATAATAAATGCACTGATAACAATTTTTTCATTATTCTTTACTGCAGGTACTAATGTTTTCCAGAACGAAACAGAAGTAAAAGAGGCGCCAACCACAGAAGTAATGGCGGCACTCCAAATTACAATGCCAAAGAATTTATACCCTAAATCTCCGGCAGCCGATTGAAATACAGATGCGGCGGGATTACTGGCTGATAATTTTATTCCTTGTGATACGATACCCAGTGCAGCAAAAAACAACATAAACCGCATAATAGAAGTGATAAGAATACCACTAACTGAACTTCTTGTTACCTGCGGAATGTTTTGCTTTCCCTTTATCCCGGCATCTAATAAACGGTGGGCACCCGCAAAGGAAATATAACCACCAACAGTGCCGCCAACTAACGTAACAATTTTCATCACATCAATTTTTTCCGGCCAGATGGTTCTGTATAATGCTTCGCCAACAGGTGGGTGAGAGGAGAAAGCAATATATACTGTTAATGCAATCATGATCAATCCGAGGATCTTTGCAAAATTATCAATGAGCTTACCTGCTTCTTTATACCAGAAAATACCGAGAGCAATTACACAACTGATGATGGCTCCTGTCTTTGCATCTATTCCTGTTAATACATTTAATCCTAATCCGCAACCGGCGATGTTACCAATATTGAAAACCAATCCACCGAAAGCAATTAATGCTGCCAGAAAATAACCAAGACCCGGTAATAATTTATTCGCAATATCCTGTGCCCTGTTTTCACTTACCGTTACTATTCTCCAGATGTTGAGCTGTGCGCCAATGTCGAGTAAGATGGAAATAAGAATAACAAAGCCAAAACTTGTAAGCAGTTGTTCGGTGAATAAAGAAGTTTGTGTAAGAAATCCCGGCCCGATGGCGGAAGTAGCCATGAGGAATGCAGCACCGAGTATAGCAGAGTTTCGTTTCATACCCCCTTCACTGCATTATAAATTGCTTTTGCAAACTCCACCGCCTGTTTTCCATCACCATGTATGCAGATAGTTTCAGCAGTGATAGGAATAATTTTTCCAGATACTGTTGTTACTGTTCCTTCTTTTATCATTTGCAATACTTGTTGAACTGCTTTATCAGTATCCTCAATCAATGCGTTGGGTTTAGAACGGGGCGTAAGGGAGCCATCATCCTGATAAGTGCGGTCAGCAAATACTTCACTCACGGCTTTTACGCCAATTTTTTTTGCTTCATTAATCAGGTGGCTGCCGCTGAGTCCATAGAGTTTAAATTTTTCGTCCACATCTTTTACAGCAAGTGCTACAACCGCTGCCAGAGGCTTTGCCCTTGCCGCCATATTATACAATGCACCGTGTGGTTTTACATGATGCAATGAGGCTCCGGCAGTTTTTATTGTTTGAATGAGTAAATAAATTTGTTTTGTAACAAGATCATACACTTCACTTAATGGGATGCGGATATCTGTTCTTCCAAAATTTTCTCTATCAAGGAATGAAGGATGTACCCCGATGAAAACATTGGACTTCATTGCAAGTTCAACAGTCTGTTTCATAGTATCTTCATCTCCGGCATGGTAGCCGCAGGCAATGTTGGCAGATGTAATCAATGGCATAATGAGTTCATCATTGCCGATACCTTCACCCATATCACAATTAATATCAACCTCACCCCCCCTCCATAAATGGAGAGGGGAGTTTTTCGGCAAGTCATTAAAGCTGGAATTATTTTCTTTTTCTAAACTCATCATTTAAAATATTGTTCTAATCTGAATGTACAAGCATTTTGCAGTTGCAGCAAATGTTGCTGCTGTTTTATTAACAATTCTTCTGCTGTTTGCTGGTCGGTAAGCCGAAACTGAATTTTTTCTCCGGCTTTCATCTGTGCCAATTTTGAATGATGGGCCGAAATAACATGGGCTACTCTCGGATAGCCGCCAGTGGTCTGGTGGTCTGCCATCAATACAATTAATCCGCCATCGGGCAATAACTGAATGGTACCAAAACTTACGGCGGATGAAACAACTTCTTCGTTTGTTATGCTGTGCAAAGGGATACTTGTTAACCGGTATCCCATCCTGTCTGATTGCCGGGTGATGACAAAAGAAGTCATACTAAAATTTTCTTTTGATTCCGTAGCCAGCCGTTCCCATTCGTTGCCGGGGATTATTAATATTTCTTTGCTCTCATCGAGCCCTGCCTTATCAACAGGTAAGTAATTTGTATCCGCCTGCCAAGGCAGTACTATAAAATCATCTTGCTTAATAGAAAAATTTAGTTGTTGATTAAGTATAAGTTCATCATCCTTATGCAAGCTGCGCCCATCGAAACCACCTGCTTTTGCTTTTAAATGGGTGCTGTAACTATTTAACCATTTGTCAATAACAAATCCGCCCCTTACAGCGAGATATGCCCTTGCACCATTTACCGGCTTATGAAATTGCAGCACATCGTTCTTATCAACAATTATACAATGAAGATTCGGCACCGGTTCACCATTTATGCTGGCAGAAAAATCAGCACCGCCTAATGCTATAAGTGCTGGCTGGGCAAACATAAAAACAGAAGCAGGAAAATGTAATTCAATAACAGCTTCGCCGGGTTTATTGCCCACAAGGATATTCGTTACCTGCATGGCATATTTGTCCATGGCTCCGGTTGGGTTGATGCCCAGTTGCTGCTTCCCATAGCGACCCATATCCTGAATGGTGTCTAATATTCCCGCCTTAATAACTTTCAAACTCATTTTTGGTGATTGAATAAAATTGAACGTTGTCACCGGCTTTCATCATTGTTGGGTCTTCTTTTTTTGCATCAAATATTTTTAGCGGTGTTCTGCCAATAATTTGCCAACCCCCGGGTGATGCTAATGGGTAAATACCGGTTTGCTTTCCTGCTATACCCACACTTCCGGCAGCTATGTTAGTGGGTTGAGGTTTGCGGGAGATTGCAATTTTTTCATCCACCTCTCCCATATAGGTAAAGCCGGGAAGAAAACCGAGCATATAGACTTTGTATGTTTTTGCTGTGTGAATACGTATCACCTCATCTATAGAAATATTTTTTGTAGTTGCCAGATGCTCAATATCCTTTGCAAAATTCACTTCATAGCAAACCGGGATTTTTATCAGCCGTTCTTCTGTATCATTTTGCATAACCGGTTGCTGCAGCTTTCTTTCAACTTGCTGTTTTATTTTTTCAAATGCAGTAAGCCCGGCAGGATTCATTTTTATTACCGTCATTACATCATAATGAATCGTAAGAGAACTATAGGCAGGTACCGCTTCAATCATTCCCGGTAGCGGATGCTGTTGCAGTTCATTAAACCGTGCAATTACTTCTTTGTTAATAGCAATGTCTATCCGGTTGCCAAAGTCAATAGTAATGGCAGCATCGCCAAGTGAAAAAATGTGATATGGGGTGGTTGGAAAAATCATCTGAATACTATTTCAAGATACCAACTTACTCCGTACTTCGAAACCCCGCTAATGAGTGAAACAGTAACTTTAGCCCCTGATGGCAAGATTTAACCGCAGTGACAGTTTCAATTTACTATCCAAGCTTACATTCCGCCGTGCCTGGAACGGGATGAAAGTGCTGAGCAGTTATTATATAAGCAAGTGGACTAAAAGACCTGTGCAGTGGGGCTACCCGGTTTCTATCTCCTTCGAACCGACCACTTCCTGTAACCTCAGGTGCCCTGAATGTCCGAGTGGGTTAAGGGCTTTTACCCGGCCAACCGGTATGCTGCAACGGGATTTTTTTAGCGAAACTATTGACCAGCTTTCTAAAGATCTGCTATACCTCGTTTTTTATTTCCAGGGGGAACCTTACCTTAATCCCGGCTTTTTAGATATGGTGGAATATGCTTCCGGGAAAAAAATTTACACGGCCACTTCTACCAATGCCCACTACCTGAATGATGCCAATGCCAAACGTACCATTGAAAGCGGTTTGGACAGGCTGATCATTTCTATTGATGGAACTACACAGGATGTTTATGAGCAATACCGTGTGGGTGGCCAACTTGATAAAGTAATAGAAGGTGCAAAAAACATTGTGAAGTGGAAAAAAGAACTGAAGAGTAAAAAACCATTTATCGTTTTTCAGTTCCTGGTAGTAAAGCCAAACGAACACCAGATAGAAGATGTAAAAAAATTAGCCAAAGAAGTGGGGGTAGATGATGTGTGGTTTAAAACAGCCCAGGTGTATGATTATGAAAAAGATCCCAATCAGTTAATCCCAACTATTGATAAATACAGCCGCTACCGCAAAACGGAGAATGGCCATGCGTTTAAAGGAAAATTAGCCAATCATTGCTGGCGGCTCTGGCATGATCCGGTGATAACCTGGGACGGCTTAGTGGCTCCCTGCTGTTTTGATAAAGATGCACAGCACCAATTGGGTGATTTAAAGAAAAAATCGTTCAAAGAAATCTGGAACAACGGTGAATACAGTACATTCAGAAAGCAGATTTTGAAAGGCCGGAAGAATATAGATATTTGTGCTAACTGCTCCGAAGGTACAAAGGTGTGGAGCAGCGACTAATACTAAAAGGTTTTATTATGCAAATGCCATCTTCTCTATCAACCCGGTTGCAATACCAGCATAAATCATTAGTTGATATTATTGATGAATTATCTGATGAGCAAATACGCCGGCAGGTGATTGCCGGTAAGTGGTCAATATTTGAGAACATCGTTCATCTGCAAACCTACCAGCACATTTTTGTAGAGAGGGTAAAACAAATTTTTGAAAAAGATAAACCGGTTTTTCCCCGGTACACAGCAGAAGCAGATCCCGTTTTCTTAGATAACTGTGGCAAATCTTCAAGAGAAATTATGCAGGACATGATTACGGTAAGAAAGCAGATGTCTGCTGAAATAAGCTCCTTTCCCCCATCTGATTTAGTTAAGACCGGCATCCATCCTGTATTTGGTAAAATGACAATACTCCAATGGCTGAATTTTTTCTTACTACATGAGGCACATCACCTTTTTACAATTTTCAAGCTTGCAGCAGAGTTGAAGAAAGCAGCGGCTGAAAAACTATGAGCTACAAGTTGCGGATTAGCTCACTATAATGTGCAAGTATCATAATTACTTTAAGCATCTTTCTTCCTTGAGTCTCGTAACTCGAAACTCAACACTCAAAACTTTACTCACCACTTTTTCATTTCATCAAAAATAGAAGTGTAGAATGAAGTAAAGCCTTCAAAAAAATGGCGGAAAGATTCGGATAAAAGTTTCATGGTTCGGTGGTTTATAAGATTCGTTCAGCAAAGCAACTCAATTTCTAACTGCACAGCAATACCACATAGAGGTATTTTTTTGCACCAATGCTGCCTGGCCAATGTTAATAAATGGCTAATCCGGTTCAAAACAAAGAAAATAATTGCCAATTCAATGTTGTACCATTAATTTTGTTGTTTAAACATTGATTATCTAAAAACTATTATTTATGTCAGACTTAAGAACACAGGTTGACCAGCTTAACCAAATGATACTGGAAGGTAAAATCCTTGATGCTTTTGAAAAATTTTATGCCGATGATGTGGTTATGCAGGATAATGACTACCCGGCAAGAGTTGGCAAAGACATTAACCGTCAGTTTGAAGAAGATTTTGTAAATGGGCTTACAGAATTTCGGGGTGCTAAAGTTGTAAGCACTATTATAAGCGATGGTCTGGCCGTTGTAGAATGGTGGTTTGACTACACCCACAAAGATTTTGGAACCCGTAACTACACTCAACTGGCTGTTCAGCGTTGGAAAGGTGGCAAAATTGCAGAAGAAAAATTCTACTATAACAATTAATATTGTCCGCCTGATTAGGATAAAAGTTTTGAGTTAAGTAGTTGGCTTAACTCAAAACTTTCTATTTTTATCTATCAACTTTTCTGACATGGGTATTGACCACGATATAAAACAAACAAAATTTAAGAACCCTTACCAGAAGGCCGCCATCAACCTTATTTATACCGTGGGTTGGATGCGGGATAAAACAAAATGTGTTTTCGACGCTGAAGATATTACCCCCCAGCAATTCAATATTCTCCGCATACTAAGAGGCAGTTTTCCCGAACCCCTCTCTACGCTGCAAATAAGAGAACGGATGCTGGAAAAGATGAGTGATACGAGCCGCATTGTTGACCGGTTGATTGCAAAAGGACTGGTGAAAAAAATTACCTGCAAAAATGACCGCCGCTTAGTTGATGTAATTATTACTGATAAAGGTAAAAAATTATTAGAACGGTTAGATATCCGCCAAAACGAAATAGACGCCGTGCTGAGCAAACTTTCAGAACAAGATGCTAATATTCTAAGCGACCTGTTGGATAAGATTAGGGATGCCAGTGAATGATGTATTTTTACATGGTGAGTTCTATCGAACCACCATTATTCATCCCGAATCTGAAAACATGAAGAAATCCGCCATTTGGTTATTACTTACTCTATTTTCTTTTCAAATTATTGTCGCCCAGCCCAAGTATGAGTTTCGTGGCGTTTGGATAGCCACTGTTGATAATATTGACTGGCCCGTAAATGGTCAATGGGATCCTGAACAACAAAAAGCCGATTATATCCGCATACTTGATATGCACCAGCGTAATGGTATGAATGCAATGATTGTGCAGATTCGTCCATCGGCTGATGCATTTTACCCATCATCATTGGAGCCCTGGAGCCAGTGGCTTACCGGCACACAAGGCAAACCCCCTTCTCCATATTACGATCCGCTGCAGTTTATGCTTGAAGAAACACACAAAAGGGGCATGGAGTTTCATGCCTGGCTAAATCCTTACCGGGCTAATTTTAATGTGAAGACAGCATCAATTTCTGCCAATCATATTACCCGTATCCATCCTGAATGGTTTTTGACCTATGGCGATAAAAAATATTTTGATCCCGGAAATAAAGAAGCACAAAAATTTGTGGTAAAAGTAGTCCGTGATATTGTGAAGCGGTATGATGTGGATGCCATACACATGGATGATTATTTTTACCCTTATCGTATTCCGGGAAAAGAATTTCCGGATGAAGCCAGCTACAGAAGTTCCGGCAGCACATTGACTAAAGATAACTGGAGAAGAAGCAACACCGACTCGATCATTCAAACCTTAGGTGTTGCGATAAAACAGGAAAACAAGCTGTGCCGTTTTGGTATTTCTCCGTTTAGTGTTTGGCGAAACAGCGACAAAGACTCCGTGAGAGGTAGTGATAGCCGTAGTGGCCAAACTAATTATGATGATCTGTATGCGGATATATTGTTGTGGTTAAAAAAAGGATGGATTGATTATGTAACACCGCAATTATATTTCACCATCGGTCACCCAAAAGTTGATTATGCAAAAATGGTGGACTGGTGGAGCCGCAACAGCTATGGCCGGCATGTGTACATTGGTCATGGTATTTACAAAGCAGACACAAAAGAAGCAGGGTGGAATAATCCGGATGAAATTCCCAATCAGATAAAGTTCTTACGCCGCTATCCGAATGTACAGGGCAGCATCTATTTCAGCAGTAAGACCTTTCAACGAAACCCGAATGGCTGGAACGACAGCCTGCATAATAATTATTACAGGCACACCGCCTTGCTTCCCCCAATGCGCTGGATAGACAATGAAAAGCCCTGGCCGCCAATTATAGAAAGGAGCATAACCAGTGATTCCATTATACAGCTAACTGTAAAGCCAGACCCGAGAAACAGGGTGCAGATAAAAT
The DNA here is from genome assembly GCA_043768195.1 of Chitinophagaceae bacterium. Classification (GTDB taxonomy): domain Bacteria; phylum Bacteroidota; class Bacteroidia; order Chitinophagales; family Chitinophagaceae; genus JJ008. The sequence continues at coordinate 9,094 of JAYVKT010000350.1, forward strand.
ATTATGTAGTGTATCAATATGCTGCCGATTCGCACAGCGAAACATTTGGCAACATACCCAAATACATTTCCCGGCTGGTAACCACACCGGGT
>JAYVKT010000351.1:0-6395 GCA_043768195.1 Chitinophagaceae bacterium
GCCGTTACTATCCACTTTTGGCACAGGGCAGCGGATAACAGTTTATAATACCATCATCACCGGCCCCAGACAAGCTAATGAAATAGATGGTCCTGAAGATATGTATGTAATATTATTAGACAATGGCCGCACAAATATCCTTGCGAATGAAAAACAACGGGAAAGTTTATACTGCATCCGTTGTGGTGCTTGTTTAAATGCCTGTCCTATTTATAAAAATATTGGTGGCCACACTTACGCTACACCTTACAGCGGCCCTATAGGTTCCGTTATTACTCCTCACTTAAAAGATTTGGGAGAGTGGAAGCATCTTAGTTATGCCTCTTCCCTTTGCGGTAATTGTACAGAAGTATGTGCTGTAAAAATTAACCTGCATGAATTGCTATTGGAGAACAGGCATGAAGCAGTGGAAGAAGGACATAGTTCGTTCGGCGAAAAGATGGCCTGGAAAATGTGGAAGCAGGGAATGCTTCGCCGCAAATGGATGAATATGGCGGGTGGTGCTACAAAAAATTGGGTGGTGAATAGTGTAGTAAAAGGCTGGAAGGAACATCGGGGTAAAATGGAGTTTCCGAAGAAATCGTTTAATCAGTTGTGGAGGGAGAAATACGGTAAACGATAGTTATCTTCAATTGGTGATTGTTTTCTCAAATACAATAACGCATCGTCTTCGCTATATTGCTGATTTTATCGGCAACCATATTCTTGGTGAAGCAATTGCTGTTACTGATAATCATACTGATTTCATTGCTTATCCCGGATTAAAGATTAATTATAGTAACGACCAGATAGCAGCAACTGATTTTTCGATTCAGCCCCATAGTTTATTATTTGAAACAACTATTCAACCACAAACAATAGTTTGCTTTGAAACTAGCGGATACAAAGCATTTTTTAAAACAGCCGGAGATTTTCCGTTTGATATTTTTGCTGCCACTTTTTATTTGCTTAGCCGGTACGAAGAATATCTGCCACATCAAAAAGATATGTATGGCCGCTTTGCACATGAAAATTCATTAGCATTCAAAGAAGGCTTTCTTAATCTTCCATTAATTAATATCTGGCTGGAACACTTTACAAACTCTTTACTACAAAAGTTTCCCAACTTCAAACCCCGAACCCTAAACTTCAAACTAATTCCTACTTACGATATTGACGAAGCTTATTCTTACCAACACAAACAATGGTGGCGAAGTGCAGGGGCGGCTGTTAAAGACCTACTGAAAGGTAAATGGGATAAGTTTTCTTTGCGAAGAAAAGTTATTGGCAATAATGAACCTGACCCATTTGATGCTTATGACTGGATGGATAACCTGCACCAGCAATATAAATTAAAGCCGCTTTATTTTTTTCTTGTTCCTGAGAAAACAGGAAAATATGATAGAAACATTTTGCCAAAGGAAACCGCATTACAGGTATTAATAAAACAACATGCTGATAAATACAGTATCGGCGTTCATCCGTCCTGGCAAAGCGGCGATGATTCTTCTTTGATAAGAAAAGAAATACAAACCATAGAAGATATAGCGTCTGCTAAAATAATTGCATCCCGCCAGCATTTTATTCGTTTTACATTGCCCCAAACCTTCCGCTATCTTATTGATGCCGGTATTAAAGAAGATTTTTCTATGGGCTACGGCAGTATCAATGGTTTTAGGGCATCGGTAGCTTCTCCTTTTTACTGGTATGATTTGGAAAAGGAAGAAAGCACTTCTCTGTTGATGTTTCCATTTTGTTTTATGGAGGCTAATTCTTTTTTTGAACAAAAGTTTTCTCCTGCACAGGCATTAGAAGAAATGCGACATTACTATCAGCAGGTAAAAAATATAAACGGAACATTCATCAGCATCTGGCACAATACTTTTTTGGGAACTGATGAACGATTTAAAGGATGGAGAGACGTTTACAAGCAATTTATTGATGAAGTTATGGGTCAGACCGGGACAGCCAGCCCCGCTAAAACGGGGGTCAGACCAGTTTAGATTCCCTCCGTTTCCGGTTACTCCGGTGGCGGTATCGCTTTAAATGCTTTATTGACTAAGTACACACCCAACAAGGTTACCAATCCCCCTACCGTTATAAAGATGGTAACCTTTTCATTAAAAATCAACCAGCCACATAATACAGCTACCATTGGATTTACATACGCATAAACAGATGCCTGCTCCGTAGGAAGATTTTGCAATGCATATAGATAGCAAACAAATGCAATCAACGAACCAAAGAGAATAAGATAACCAATGGAAGCCCACGACTGCCATGGAATCTTTGTAATAGCAATAGTGTTGCCTGTTAAACCGGTAAAAGTGTATAAACAAAATCCTGATATCAGCATTTGCAGGCCAAGACTGAAATAAGGATTGAACCTTGCTGCTTGTTGTTTGGTGTACAACGTAGCGAAGGCCCATGTCCAGGTGGCGATAAGCGATAGAATAATTCCAAAACGAAAATCAGGGATAGTGAAATCTAATAAATGTTCATAAAAAATAATACAAACACCAGCAAAGCCAAGCAGCAAACCAATAAGAGCTTTTTGCGGAATCCTTTCTTTGGAAATAAACAAACCAATGACCACCAGCCACAAGGGAAATATAGCACCCATAATGGAGCCAAGCCCTGCTGAAATATATTTAACACCCCAGGTGCTAAGGCCATTGCTCATTATAAAATTCAGAAAGCTCAATACCAATACAGGTGTCCATTCTTTTCCCTTAGGTAAAGGAATTCCTTTGTAAAGAAAAAAACCAACATATAATGCACCTGCTATCAATTGACGGATAGCAGCGAGTTGAAGGGCTGGCATATGCCGTACACCTTCTTTGGAAGCAATCCAGGTGGTACCCCATAACACACAAACTAAAGCCAATGCAAAAATGGCTTTTGATCTTGTCCCTTTTTTACGAATGGTCAAAGGATTAAATACCGATAATTTTTTTAAATAATCGGCAGATGATTGAAGAATGGTTTTATGAAAGTCGAAGAGATTCATTAATGTTTAAAATGCCTTAAGCCGGTTATCACCATCGCCAGGTTGTTTTCTTTGCAATACTCAATCGAGTCATTATCTCTTATAGAACCGCCGGGTTGAATAAAAGCAGTAATACCAGCCTCATATCCCAATTGCACACAATCACTAAACGGAAAGAATGCATCACTTGCCATTACCGCACCTGTCAAATCAAACTTGAACTGCTTTGCTTTTTCAACAGCCTGGCGAAGCGAATCAATACGGCTGGTTTGTCCACAGCCTTTACCAATTAGTTGTTTGTTTTTCACCAATGCAATCGCATTTGATTTCAGATGTTTGCAAACTAAATTGGCAAAAGTTAAATCTGCTTTTTCATCAGCAGTAGTTTCTCTGCCACCTACTTCTTTCCATTCAGTAAAGTTGCCTTCATCTATTCCTTGTATCAATACTCCGTTGAGCACCGACTTATACTGCTCTTTAGTGCTTGGTTGTGCTTTCACTTGCAACAGTATTCGATTTTTCTTTGATTTTAAAATAGCTAACGCATCTTCATTAAAAGAAGGAGCAATCAATACTTCAAAGAAAATCTCATTAATTGCTTCTGCGGTTGTTTTATCAATAGTGCCATTACAAACCAGCACACCACCAAAAGCACTTTCAGGGTCGCCAGCCAGTGCGGCATCCCAACTTTCCTTTACAGAATAACGTTGAGCAACTCCACACACATTGGTATGTTTTATTATTGCAAATACGGCCTCAGTGCTTGCAGTAGTTATTTTATTGCTATCGGAGTCCAAGATCCCCCCTTCGGGGGGCGGGGGGGCCGCATCTTTTATCAATTGCATTGCTGCATCCACATCAACAAGGTTATTATACGAAAGCTCTTTGCCGTTTAATTGGTCAAACAGGTTTGTCAAATCACCATAAAACACTCCTGACTGATGCGGGTTTTCACCGTAGCGCATCGCTTTGGGATTGGTGATAGATTCTAGGAAGTATAATGACGCTGAAGGACTGAAATATTTAGCAATCGCCACATCATAATGTGCTACTACTTCAAATGCTTTGGCAGCAAATGCTTTTCGCTGTTCCAGTGATGTTTCACCTTGCTGGTCTTTCAGCAATTGCTCTAATTCTGCATAATCTTTCTTAGCCGCTATCACCACTACATCTTTAAAATTTTTGGCCGCACCTCTTATCATGGAAGGACCGCCGATGTCAATTTTTTCAATGATTGATTTTTCATCGGTGGTAGAAGCTACTGTTTCTTCAAATGGGTACAGATCCACAATAACCAGGTCAATCTCTGGTATATTGTATTGCTTCATTTCCTGCACATGTGTATCATCATCTCTTTTGCCCAGTATGCCGCCAAACACAGATGGATGCAAAGTTTTTACCCGGCCACCCAAAATAGAAGGATATGTGGTCAGATCTTCTACGGGTATCACTTTTACACCAAGCTTTTCAATAAAAGTTTGAGTGCCGCCAGTGGAGTAGATAACTACATTGTTTTCTGACAATAGTTGTATAATATTTTCTAATCCGTCTTTGTAAAAAACAGAAATAAGAGCCGATTGAATCTTTTTGTTCATAAGAGTTGTTGAATAGGCATGCCACGGTTTGGAACCGTGGCACGCCTCGTTAGAGTGGCAAAGATAAGTTACCGTAACCTCATCTCAAAAGCCCCTTTCAGTGTTACATCATGCCAGGGAATATTTAAGGAATCGCAATCTTTTTTCCAGTAGTTAGCTTTCCAGGCAGGTACGGAACCATCAAAGACAACTTGCTTTATGTGTAACGAGGCGGCTAGCTTTTGCATATAAATTTTAGGATTCTTAGAAATTACCAGCAAGTCAATGGAAGGCTTTGGTTGTTGTGGGGTGAAAGAAACAGATTCATCTAACAGCAAAATCTTTTTATCATTATAACTTAGATAGTCTTCCTGCACGGTTAAGTTGGTAAGTGTATCCACATCACTTATCCGGTACAATATCCTCGATGGTTTTAAATGGAAGTTGCGGGCAAAATCGTTGGTTAATAAATCACTGTCGCCAACAAAGAAATAATTTCTGCCATTTACAATATCAATGGCTCTTTTCTGCGGCACATTGTAAACGATTATTTTTTCCTGCTTGTTACTTTGAATAAATGAAAACGAACGTAATGCCACAAAGCCAAATAAGGCAAGCAAGCCATATTTTAATCCCTTCGTTGATTTTTCCATGAGCCAGTAACAGGTGCCGATGGAAAACAGTACCAGAAGAATTGCCTGCAAAATACTTATCTGCAAACCATCCCATAAGGAGAACCTGATAGTTTCTATCTTTTCAATATAAGTATTCATCAGCCAGATAAGCCAGGAGATAAGTTTGCCAACCAGGATGGCTACGGCTGGAATAAATGAAATAACGCAAAGAAAAATTTCTCCCAGCAGAATGGCACTTGATAAAGGCACTGCCAGAAAATTAGTTAGTATAAATAAATTAGGGAATTGGTGAAAGTGATAAATACTTAACGGAACTGTCAGTATTTGTGCTGCCAGCGTAACGGCATTCAACTTCCAAAGGAAATCAAGTACTTTGTTTTTAATATAGAACCAATTATAAATGGGCCGCATAAAAATAATAATACTCAATACGGCGGCATAGGAAAGTTGAAAACCTACATCCCATAACCAGTAGGGGTTAATGCACAGCAGAATAAAAGCCGAAACGGCCATTGTATTAAAAATGGATGTTTTTTTAGAAAGTGATTCTCCAAGTACAATACAGGTAAACATTAATGCTGAACGAAGAATCGAAGGCTGTGCACCTGCCAGCAAACTAAAAAGCCACAAGCCGGTAATAATAAGAACAGGGCTTAGCCATTTGGTTCTTCGTTTCCTTTTTAATGGCTTTAGTATAAGTGCAAGCAGCCAGTATATTAACCCCAGGTGAAGACCGGAGATGGCAATGATGTGTACCACGCCGGTGTTGGTGTAAGATTGCACCAGCGATTGTTCCAGATCATCTTTGTAGCCTATCAGTAAAGCCTCGGCAAGCCCCAATTCTTTATCACCTTTTATATTGGTACGAAGTATAGTCAATACTTTTTCACGGGAAGAATAAATGAATTTTCTAAACCAGTTTTCTTTTTTACCATTCAGTATTTCAAATTCGTCTGTTTTCAAATACACCTGGTGAGTGATGCCCTGGAAAAGAGAATAGCGTTTATAATCAAACCCACCTGGGTTGCCGGAGTTTTTTATATCCTGTAACGATTTTTTGAAAAGTATTTGTGAGCCATAAGCCAGTTGCAGGGTCGAGTCTTTCTTGAAATAAAGAATGATCTTTCCTTTTACGGGAACAGATTGCCCATTTTGTAATAGATGGCTGACTGTTGCATTGGCCTTTATGGATTTGGTTTTTTCAACCGGCGGCTCATC
>JAYVKT010000352.1:0-3456 GCA_043768195.1 Chitinophagaceae bacterium
AGTGGGGCTTACCAACCGCATTCAAAAAGCTTATTCATTGCTGGAGCAGCAATTTGAAAGGGAACCCTCTGCTGAAGAACTGGCTGAAATGCTGGAAATGGATATTGAAGAAGTAACAGCCACCCTTGGCATCAATGGCCGCCATGTAAGCATGGATTCGCCGCTTTCTGATGGGGAAGAAAACACCCTGATGGATGTACTGGAAAATACCAATGCTGATAAAACAGATGGCGAACTGGTGCATAATGAATCGTTGAAAACTGAGATTGACAGAAGCCTGAAAACACTAACGGAACGGCAAAAGGAAGTAATCTGCTTTTTCTTTGGCATCGGTGTAGATCATCCAATGAGCCTCGAAGATATTGGTGAACGTTTCAGCCTGACAAGGGAAAGGGTAAGGCAGATTAAAGACAAGGCAATAACCAAGTTGAAAGCGTCGAACCGCTGCACCATGTTAAGAACGTACCTGGGAAATTAATCACGGATAAAAAGATTTAAAAAAGGATTTCACTGAAAAAAACTCTACACTACTTTATCTTTACAAATATTTTAAAAGAATGTAACCTTGTTGGTTACATTCTTTTTTTGATAACTGTATGGCAGTACAAAACTTGAAATATCATGAGTTGACTAAGAAAATTATAGGCTGCGCCATGAAAGTGCATCGCTATTTTGGTCCCGGATTCCCTGAAATAGTCTATCAAAGGGCTTTGATAATTGAACTCCGTAAAATTGGCATTATTTGTAAAGAAGAAGTTGAAAGAGATATTATTTACGAAGGAAAAATTATTCATAAGAGAAGGCTTGACCTTTTGGTTGAAGACGTTGTTCTTCTGGAATTAAAAGCTCTGAAAGAAGTTGACAACTCAGAAATGAATCAAATACTTAATTATCTGCGGATTTTTAATATTGAAGTAGGTTTGCTTTTAAATTTTGGTGTGCCTAGTCTTTTCTTCAAAAGATATATTCATACAATAAAAGATTAATCCCACAATCCGTGATATATGTTTAATTCGTTACAGGAAAAATTAGAATCCGCTTTTAAAAATTTAAAAGGCCAGGGTCGTATTACCGAGCTTAATATTGCCACTACGTTAAAGGAAATTCGCCGTGCCCTTGTAGATGCGGATGTGAATTATAAAATCGCCAAAGAGTTTACTGATAAAGTAAAAGACAAGGCAACGGGTGAAAAAGTAATCAATGCTATTTCTCCCGGCCAATTAATGACCAAGATTGTAAAAGATGAACTAGCTGAACTCATGGGCGGCGAGGAAGCCGTCTTTAACGCCAAAGGAAATCCTGCCATCATCCTTATCGCTGGGTTACAAGGTAGTGGTAAAACCACTTTCAGCGGCAAATTGGCACATTTTCTGAAAACGAAGAAAGGCCTCTCCCCGATGCTGGTGGCGGCAGATATTTATCGTCCGGCTGCAATGGAGCAATTAAGAGTATTGGGTGAACAGATTGGTGTAGATGTGCATATTGAACTGGAAAATAAAGATGCCGTTGACATAGCCAGAAACGCAGTAAAAGAAGCAAGAAGTAAAAATAAAAACGTACTCATCATAGATACTGCAGGCCGCCTTGCTGTAGACGAAGTGATGATGAAAGAAGTGGCCGATGTAAAAAGTGCTGTTAACCCGCAGGAGATCTTGTTTGTGGTTGACAGTATGACGGGGCAAGATGCTGTGAACACTGCCAAAGCCTTTAATGAACGGCTTGATTTTACCGGTGTTGTTCTTACCAAACTAGATGGAGATACAAGAGGTGGTGCCGCCCTTTCTATCAAATACACGGTTGACAAGCCCATTAAATTTACCAGCAGCGGCGAAAAGATGGATACCCTGGATGTGTTTTTTCCTGAAAGGATGGCGCAGCGTATCCTCGGTATGGGTGATATTACATCATTAGTAGAAAAGGCGCAGGAACAGTTTAATGAGGTAGAAGCAAAAAAATTAGAAGCTAAAATCCGCAAGAATAAATTTGATTTCGCCGATTTTAAAACCCAGTTGGAAGCCATTAAAAAGATGGGCAATATGAAAGATATGCTGGGCATGATACCCGGAATGAGCAATAAAATGAAAGACGTTGACATCAATGACGACTCGTTCAAAGGCATAGAAGCCATGATAAACTCTATGACACCTGAAGAAAGGGCTGACCCCGACCTGATTGATGGCAGCCGCAAGAAACGCATCGCCAAGGGTGCCGGTAAAGACCTGAATGAACTAAACGCCTTCATCAAGCAGTTTGAGCAAATGAAAGGAATGATGAAGAATATGAACAAAATGGGGGCAATGGGCAGGATGATGCCGGGGATGAAGAGGTAATCAGTTGGCAGTCTGCAGTTGGCAATTAAACAGCCCTAAATCCATAATTGGAAATCGTAATTAACAGGTTTTATTGCAAACTGAGTATTGCTGACTGAAGACTTTTCTCTTTGCATTCTCCCCTTTCAGCCCTATATTTGTTGTCCGGTTTTTACCGGAACTAACAATTATTGTTTAACGCTGTTAAATTTCTATTTATGTCAGCAAAAATCCGTCTTCAAAGACACGGGTCAAAAAAGAGACCCTTTTACTTTATCGTTATTGCCGACTCCCGGGCACCCCGTGATGGCAAATTCATCCAGAAATTAGGTACTTACAATCCACTGACCGTTCCGGCTACTATTCAGCTTGATCGTCAGAAAGCATTGGAGTGGTTGAGCAAAGGTGCTACACCAACAGACACTGTTCGCCGCATCCTTAGTTTTAAAGGGGTATTGTATCTAAAGCATTTGCTCCGTGGTGTGGGGCTTGGTCTGTTTGATGATGCTACCGCTATGGAAAAATTTACCAAGTGGAGTGCAGAACATGAAGCACAAATTAAAAAACGCCAGGAAGATTCTTACCGCAACAAAAGAGCCAGACGTCCGATGCCAGGTCGCAGACCTGAAAGGACTGAAGGAAGTGGCGGTGGAGAAGCATAATAAAATATGTTCGTCCTGAAAGTTCATGAATCCCGGTTTTATAGCCGGGATTTTTTTATGCACCTATCCCCTAAAGGGGAATAAGGATTCTAATATTCACCCATTTTCATGTCTAAAAGAATAGCTTTGAAGCCAATAAAATTTAAAACACCCCTTTAGGGGATTGGGGCATGATTGAATATTATAAAATAGGAAAACTCCTCGCCGTTCATGGGCTTACCGGCGAACTATTGCTTAAACATGAGTTGGGGAAAAAAACATCTTTGAAGGGACTGCAAGCCATTTTTATTGAAGAAAAGAAAAGTTCCTTTCTGCCCTGGTTCATAGAATCTACCAAAATAAAAAGCGAAGAAGAAATTTATATAAAGCTGGAAGGAATAAATTCAAGAGAAGCAGCCATAAGGCTTACCCAGAAAGAAATATGGCTGCCTGAAACTGATTTTAAAAAATTTGCTGCTAAATCTGCCCCTGCAAGTTTATTAGGT
>JAYVKT010000353.1:0-2028 GCA_043768195.1 Chitinophagaceae bacterium
TTGGACTGTCATCGAAAGGGCCCTTATAACTAACTTCTATAGGATCGGCTGGGTCCAGGTTTACTATCTTTCCATTTTCAACATACACACAAGGCACCCTGTCGGTAGTGGCTGGTACGATATAGGAATAATTAAACCCAACCTCAGCCGGACCAGGCGTTATTTGATTGTTCCAATCAATAGTACCCCTGCCTAATCCCAAATGCCATTTGCCCACCACTGCTGTGTTATAGCCTTCTCCTTGCAACCATTTGGGCAAGGTTAAAGCAGCCGTATCAATGAGCAGAGGTGCATCTCCAGGAAGTATAGCCGCATTATTCCTGAATGCATATATACCGGTTAGCAATGAAAACCGGGATGGAGTACAAGTGGCAGCTGTACAATGTGCATCAGTAAACCTTAATCCGTTATTAGCTAGAAAATCAACATTAGGAGTTTGTACACTCGTTGCTCCATAAGAGCTTACATCACCATAACCCAAATCATCAACATAAATCAATATGATATTAGGCTTCTCTTTGCTTTTACTATTAAAACAAGAAGCTAATACAATTGATATTAAAGTCAACAACAATAGTTTGTATATCTCTATTCTTTTCATCAAAAAATTTATTCATTACTTTATTGCTCTGTATTCAAACCAATCAAAAAAAGCTTTTGCGGTAGATGCTTTTCCGTTGCTGCTTGAATACATTCCCACATACGGACCTATAAAACCACCGGCTTTATTCTGGCTAAAAACGGTTGCATCCTGCGGTGCACCAAACGTTTTCATCAGTTTTTCTGTTTCACCAATATAAAATTGTATGGTCAAACCATTTGCCACACTTCTAATGATGAGTTCTTTAGCGGTATAGTTTGCAGCAACTATCATTTGTTCACCTTCTTTTTTTGTCATCTTATACAGCAACACTTTTCCCTTTGTTTTTTCTATTCGATAATGGCTGCTGTCATTTTGCATCCAAACCAAACCGGCACTTTCATTTTCACTATCAGTATCAAATAAAATTCTACTCGATACCGAGTAATTAAAATGCTGAATACGTCTTGCAATCAATGATGGATTCACCAGCTGCTTTGCAGTTTCGGGGCGAAGATTAAGAGAGAGCCATCCTTTTTTTTCTGTTAATGAATACCATTTAATAAGTGGTGTACGCAAAAAATTCCATTGCAGTTGTAAAGTATCTTCATCAAAATTATCTTTTGCAGGAACAGGTTTAACAGGTGTCCATGGTAAATTGGGTCTTTTATCTTTCATTAAAACCCTTCCAATATTAGGATTAAAAACAGGCACATTCCCTTCCCACATCATTTTAGTTAAAAATGTTTCCCTACCTAGTTGATTATAACCCGTACTATCTCTGATGCCGAGTGCTACAGCCCACCATTCGCCATTTTGTGTTTGCACAATATCGGCATGGCCAATTGTTGTAATGTCTGCCTTATTACCTAATTGCCGATGCGATAAAACAGGATTTTGTTGAAAAGGTATATAGGGTCCTGTTATGCTATCACTAATAAAAGCTGTTACTGCATGCAGATGCCATGTACCGCCTTCAGCTACCAATAAAATGTATTTTCCGTTTCGTTTATAAATATGCGGCCCTTCAGCATATTTTGCATCATACGCATGACCTGTTGTTAATTTATACGGTTTCGTTAATGCCTTGCCTGTTTTCACATCAATCTGCATGGTATAAACCGTATTCTGATTAGGGTATATCCGTTTTCCAAACAAACTATCATTCACTGCTCCGCCACCTGAGTACCACACTTTGCCATCATCATCAAAAAAGATATCTGGGTCTATGCCCCATGTTTTGTCTATCCAAACAGGGTCGCTCCATGGCCCATACGGAGATGTTGAAGTAACCATCATATTATCGCCGCAATTGCAATCGTTCTTACATTGCCTGCAAGTAACCATTACATAAAAAGTTCCCTTGTGATAACGAATGGTGGGTGCCCAAATACCGGCACTCCATTTCATGTTGTCTTTGAATGTTAGTTGCGATGGACGGTTGAGCA
>JAYVKT010000354.1:0-7787 GCA_043768195.1 Chitinophagaceae bacterium
CTTTGATACTGAGGGCCGTTAATCATAAACTGCGTCAGCAGATCATTAAATTAATTGACGAGCATGGAAAAATGACGGTTACAGATCTTTATGTAAAGCTCCGGTTGGAGCAATCTGTAGCATCACAACACCTGGCCATCCTCCGCAAGGCAGGGTTTGTAAAAACCACCCGGGATGGAAAATTCATTCATTATACAGTGAATATCAGCCGCATGCAGGAGCTGAATAAATTTGTAGAAGACCTGTTAAAGTAGTCAACATAAATTTTCTGATAAAACGTCCTGCTTAAAACAGGACGTTTTTGTTTGAAAGAGGTAATTTTGAATTTTAAATGCAGTTAACCATGTTTATTAAACAATTATATACAGGCTGTCTCAGTGAAGCAGCTTATTACATTGAAAGTAATGGCGAGGCCGTGGTGATTGACCCCCTCAGAGATATTGATGCCTATCTTGAACTGGCTAATGAAAGAAAAGCGAGGATCAGGTACATTTTTGAAACTCATTTTCATGCCGATTTTGTAAGCGGCCACCTGGATTTAGGAAAAGCAACCGGCGCCCCGATAGTTTATGGTCCCAACACCAATACAAAATTTCCGGTGCATGTGGCAAAAGATGGCGAAATATTCAACGTAGGAGATATAACGATTGAAGTATTACATACACCCGGCCACACACTTGAATCTACCTGTTATCTTTTAAAAGATGCAGAAGGAAAAAATCATTGTGTATTTACAGGCGATACTCTATTTGTTGGTGATGTAGGCCGCCCCGACCTGGCACAGAAAGGTGCAGAAATTACCATGAATGATTTGGCAGGGATGATGTATGAAAGCCTGCAGTCAAAAATTATTCCCCTTGCAGATGATGTGATTGTATATCCGGCACATGGACCGGGCAGCTCCTGTGGAAAAAACCTTGGACCAAACACACACAGCACAATTGGCGAAGAAAAACAAACCAACTATGCATTGAAAGCGGCTACCAAAGAAGAATTTATAAAAGTAGTAACTGATGGCATTGCCCCGCCACCTTCTTATTTCCCTATCAATGCCAAAATAAATAAAGAGGGATACGAGAGCCTCGATGATGTGCTTGTTCAGGGATTAAAAGCATTATCAATTGATGAGTTCAAACAATTGATAAAAGAAGATACCATCATTCTTGATACCCGCCATGCAACTGTGTTTACACAAGGGTTTGTGCCGGGGTCTATTTTTATCGGCTTAGAAGGTCGTTTTGCAGAATGGGCGGGCAGCTTGTTACCCTTTGATGCACCGATGGTGCTGGTAACTGAATCCGGAAAAGAAAAAGAAACTATTGTCCGCATGGCAAGGGTTGGTTTTTCTAAAATAATTGGTTATTTAAATGGTGGGTATATTGCCTGGATAAATGCAGGGGAAGAAACCGATATGATTATTGATGTGGAAGCTGACGAACTGATGATGGATATACCACACGATAAAAATTTAGTGGTGATAGATGTGCGCCGGCCAACCGAATATGCTGACGGCCATCTGAAAGATGCACTTAATCTTTCGCTGAATGATATGGTTGACCCGGCTACAATGGCTAACCTCGAAGACACACAAAACCTTTATGTACATTGTGCCGGTGGCTACCGTAGTGTTATTGCTGCTTCTTTATTAAAAAGACAAGGCATACATAATCTCAGAAATATTCTTGGCGGCTGGGCAAAAATTAAAGAACAGGAAAAAGCAGAGATAGTGAAAGAGACAAGTGTGTTGAATTAGTTTCGGGTTATGAGTTTCGGGTTATGAGTTTCGGGTTACGAGTTTCGGGTTACGAGTTTTGCAGAGTCATTCAAGTGAATGACTCTGCTCTTTTATAAGGTGTTTAACAATTGTATTCATCCATGTTAATCTCCCGAAACAATCGGGACAAGCTGTGTAATCTGTGGCAAAAAAATAGCTGCGTTAGCAGCTATACATAGTAATCAGTTAAATCAGTGGTCACATTTTTGATTGCACCCACTCCTCCAGCTCAGGGGAGCTTTCAGTGCTTATGATAGCCGCATATCTTGATTTAGTTCCGTTGTGTACGCCTACATGCCATAGTCTTTGCGAGTCCACAATAAAGTGAGAGCCTTTTTGCATCGGCACCCTGGCTTCCGATTCTTTAATGGGCAAATTATTTTCATCACTATCATACAATAGCATGTAGCTATCCGGATTATCGGTGAGTTCAATCCACATCCTTACTACCCAGCCTTCATCCTCAGGGTTCAGGCGGTTATTATCGTCCCGGTGAACGGAACGAATGGCCTGATCATGAGTTTGTGGTTCTAACCGGATAATTCTTACCCGTCCAAAATTGGCCGGTATTGATTTAATGTATTCCATCAGCTTAGGACAACCTTCGGAGTTAGGTGTAAAGATGGCATCCTTATCTGTTTTGCCATTTTCCCAAAACCCTTTACACTCATTGGTTCCATCGCAGGAAGCTAATGGAGCAAAATTGGTATCGCCACCGCTTTTCCAATCCATATAGGTTAGGTTTTCCCACTCACTGGCAGGAATTGCATCCAGGTTTAATGTTTTTAGTATCACATATCCTTTAGCACCCATGCTGGGCATACGGTAATGCCTGGTTTGTAACGGAATTTTAACTGACCAGTGTTCACTGTGCGGCCAAAATATGGCGGGGGTTGCTGACATACTGCTGAATTAAATTTAATAATTATGTACGCTGCTAAAGTAGGAAATATCAGAGAGATCTAACAACACTTCGTTTGTTAAAACTATGATAGTGTAACAATGCCATTCTTTATTGCAAAAAGAACAAGACCAACCCGGCTTTTTAAATCAAGCTTTTCAAACAAAGCATCCCGATACCCATCTATGGTGCGGGGGCTTAAATGCATCTGTTCTGCAATTTCTTTATAGGTCATCTCGGTAGCTGTCAGCTTTAAAAACTCTGTTTCCCGTCCGCTTAAACCAGCCAAATTTTTAGCGGGGCTTCCTTCATCATCCATTGTATTGATGCTATGGATCAACCTGCCAGTTACCATTTCCGAATAATAAAACCCTTTGGTAAGAACAGCTTCCATTGCAGACCGCAACTCAGCTGGTTCGGTATCTTTTAAAATATACCCTTTTGCCCCATTCTTCAGCATTTTGATAATTGCATTTTCATCATCATACATACTAAGTGCAAGCACTTTTACATCAGGGTGATTTTTTTTCAGCCATAGTGCAGTTGCATAACCATCCATTTGTGGCATATTAATATCGAGCAATACCAAATCAGGAAGATTATCACTATTTAGCTTTGCCTGAAAATCTTTTCCATTATCTGCTTCAAATAAAACGGTGTAGCCTAAATCATTTAACAAACCCGCCAACCCATTCCGGAGCAAGGCATGATCATCCACCAATACAATTTTCTTTTCCATAATTTATTCTTTTAATGAGATGCTCAATTTAACAGCAGTACCGTTGCCAGGGTTACTGTCAATCTTAAAATCAGCCCCAATTAGTTTTGCCCTGTTATGCATATTGCGAAGGCCAATGCCTGAAGTAATGTTGCCATTATCTGGAATTTCATTAGCAATTCCTTTGCCATCATCTTTTATAACAATAACAAGTTCGCCGGTGTTGTATGATGTAGTAACTAAAATATGCTGTGCCTTGGCATGCTTAATAATGTTATTCAATGCTTCTTGCACTATTCTGAATAAAATAAGTTCCTTTTGTTTATCCATCCTGGATACCTGCCCTTCCACCACCAGGTTTGTTTTTATCGTTGCAGACTTGCTGATTAACTCCAGTTCGTATTCAATAGCTCGTTGCAACCCCATATCCGCTACATAATCGGTGTTAAGACTACGGCTCAAATCCCGCAAATCAACTATGGCCTTGCTCACCAATTTCTTTGAGTTGGTTATTTTTTGTTGCAGCAACTCTACATTATCAACAGACATAGTATTAAGGTTCAGTTTTGCCAGACTGAGCACCTGTCCGATATTATCATGGATTTCCTGAGAAATATTTTTTAAAGTTTGCTCTTGGATTTCAAGCTGAGACTGGAGTAGCTCTTGGCTAAACTGTACTTGCATTTGTTTTTTTTCTACTTCATTTTTTTTCTGCCTGCGCTGATATTTTACAACGGAAATAATAATTATAGCCGCAAGAAACAAAGCCAACAGACCTCCTGCAACTATTGTATAAAATATTTCCGTTTCGGAATTAAGCATAAAAAACCAATTGTTATAAGTATGTATAACAGATAATTGAATCCAAAATATAATATTCTTGGCAACGACTCTAAGACCAACGGCTTATTTTTTTCAATATAAGAGAAATAGCCGTTCAGCAAAAATTGCCCGGGATAAAAAATACTAAAGGCAATACAGAACCAAAAAGTGGGTCTCCTGTAAATCGAAACGTCAAATTTTACCGGCAGATTAATCAGTACCATTATTGAAATAATAGTAATTAATAAGCCACTGATATTGTACTGAACAGAAGGAAATTCATTTAATGTTTTCAAAAAAACAGACATAAGTGGGCTGCTAAGAAAAAATAATACGGCCGATACGCTGATAAATAGTTGTATTCTTTTAGACTCACAAATCAGGTAAAAATAAAAGCAGATACAAAAAAACTCAAAGGGTATGTAAAAATGAAACAAAGCATATTGCTTTGTTTCATTGTCCAATACAAATCTTAGCACATCCCGTATTAACTCAGTAACTATTCCAGCTCCAATAATTAATGGAAACATTTTTAACCCCTTCTCTTTTTTATAAAAAACAAGGGAGGAGGCGAATGCAATTATCATTAATGTATAATATAGATACCGGTAGGCAGTCACTTTATAACAGGTCTGAAATCTTTAGGTCTACAGCCGCTTCTATTCCATCCGGAACTACCTCAATAATTAACGGATCTTCGCTTGTGTCAAACTTCTCCAACTCAGTATCATGTCTGATTGGGGCAGCTTGCCGTGACAACACTGCTTCATAATGAATCATTCTAACGATGCCGGTTGAATCAACATTTGAGGCTGCTGCCAGTAATGTTAGTCGCTTTTTTTCTGGATCCTGATCATTAATTCCCCAGTAAAACGAAACCCCCTCACACCCTTTTTGCATCAACAATAAAAAAAGCGACTCTTTTCCAAAAGTTACTTTAATACTTTTGGTGAGAAGGCTGCGTACTTCATCAATTGGTGCAGTTTTAATAAAATCCAGATAAGACTGCAGCATTTGTAAAAACATGTCTGAAGTAACTGGCTGACCATAGCCCTGAATTTCTGTATCCAAATACTCCAGTTTGCGTTTAATTGATTTGGGAGTCCAGTTCCTGTCCCCATTAAAATCATAATTATGATAACCGTTCGCATACAATCCGTTGTCCATTTTAATAATTTTTTGGTGAAAGAATAATTTAAAATACCACCCAAATATCAATTTACCAAAAGCATTCCTCTATAGCGTTTTCGCTTTTTCCTTACCGTTTTATCACCCTTTTATTTTCCGCCTTTCTACCCTGCTTATTCCATTTTTCTGTCGCCAGATTTACATCAATAAAATTTTTCCAAAAAATCCAATCCCCCTGTGAAAAAATTATTCATTCAATTAAAAACACAGGTTATGAAATTTAAACATTTACTACTGCTTTTTGTACTGCTGATTACTACTTGCTTAATCAGCTTCTCCCTTTTTGGCCAAACAACAACCGGTATGCTGGCTCATTTTAAATTAGATGGCAGTGTATCCAATCTTGGTTCGGCCAATATTACCGGAACAGGTACCAACACCAGCTACACCACCAACAGTGCCGGGGGCACAAATAAAGCTTTGCAGTTTGGGGGCAGTCTAACCTCCTTTATGGACTTTACTGATAATGGTAACCTTGACTTTACCGGTACACAAAATTTCACCATTTCCTTTTCGTTTTACTTTAATGGTTCTTCAACCGGCGGCTTGATAGACAATTGCCTGAATTATGGAGGGTGGGGTGTTTGGCTTTGGTCAACCGTTGCCGGCAACTGGAACCTCCAGTTTAATTACAAAAACAATTCTGTAGGTAGTGCTGCTGCCACATCATTTACAAAAGGTGTTTGGCATTCTGTGGCAGCAGTAAGGAATAATGGTACTATTTCACTTTATATTGACGGAGTCTTCCGGCTATCCGCTACAGAAGGTTCCCAGGTACCTGCTTACCCTATCAATATGATAGCAGGTGCTATGGCATACGGCTCATATACACCACCCCGCTATAATCCCTTCGGTGGTAAAATAGATGAGATAAGAATTTATAACAGGGCCCTTTCAGCCGCCGAAATAACTACCTTATCCCCTTTTACCCTGCCATTAAAACTGGGTGACTTTACTGCCGTGAAAAAAACAGGCGGTATTCACTTAAACTGGGAAACCTTTAGCGAAGAAAATTCTTCCCATATTGAAATTGAAAGAAGTACCGATGGAATAAACTTTATTTTCATTGGCCGGGTGGCTGCTGCCGGCAATTCTACTGATAAAAAATATTACTCATTCCTGGATAACCAGCCACAAAGTGGCACAAATTTTTACCGTTTGAAGTTGGTAGATATCGATCGTTCCTTTACATACAGCAGAGTCGTTGCTGTTAAAAATGACAATGTTTTAACGCTGCAACTTTTTCCCAATCCTGTTACCAATTTGCTACAAGTGCAATTATCTTCAGCAGAAAGACAGCCGGCAAGTATCAGCATTGCAGATGCAGCCGGAAAGATTATTTATAAAAAAGAATTGCAGCTTACTGATGGAAATAATGCTGTAAGCATACCTGTTCAGCATTTATCAAAAGGAATGTATTACCTGATCCTGGAAAAAAATAACGAAAGAGAATCAAAAGCATTTATCAAACAATAAATTTTCTCTACTTATCCTGTGATTTTTAAAAGCCGATCTTAATAGATCGGCTTTTCTTTTCCCAACAAAAAGTTAACGACCGCCTTTTTTCACCATTCGTCAGGTAATTGTCACCTCTCAGATAAATAAGAAAATTTTGCCTGCACTGTCTATTATTTTTGAAATACGAATTAATTAGTAGTTGTGCCGCACACCAGCGTAACCGTTTTTTTTATTCAGCGTCATAACCCTTGTTAAAAGTATAGCCATGAAACTCAAAACCAATGTAACCCTCTGGGCATTGCTACTGCTTTGCCTGAGCAGCAGTGCACAAACACCTGCGACTAAACAGTCCCTGGTTCCCCGTCAATTATCTGCCAACCGAACAACAAAACCAGTAAAAATTGATGGGCTCATCAACGATGATGCCTGGAAAGATGCAGCGCTGATGACCAATCTGATTGAATTCCGGCCAACAATTGGAGCCACAGAAAAAGCGGAAACAAAAACAGAAGCATACCTGATGTATGATGATCAGGGTATTTATTTTGGTGGTTTTTGTTATGAACGTACCAAAGACAGTATTGCCACAGAGCTTTCCGGCAGGGATGGTTTTGGCACCAATGACTACATAGGGTTGATATTTGATACCTACCAGGACAAGCTAAATGGTTTTGAGTATTTCATTACACCGCTTGGAGAACAGTGGGATGCAAAAATGTCTCCTGGCAACAATGGCAATGGCGAAGATTTTAGCTGGAATGCAGTTTGGGAAAGCAACGCTGTCATTCACAACAATGGCTGGAGCTTTGAAATGTTTATTCCATATGCGGCTATTCGTTTTGGCAAAAAAGAAATACAAAACTGGGGACTAAACATCACCCGTCGCCGCAGAAAAACAGAACAACAATTTACTTGGAATCCTATTG
>JAYVKT010000355.1:0-7105 GCA_043768195.1 Chitinophagaceae bacterium
AGCGGCGGCGGCGAGTTTGACCGTGAAGTAGTGCGGGTTTGTAAAAAAATGCCCCGTTGGATACCTGCGGTACAGAATGGAATCAATGTTTCAGTAAACTATGTGCTGCCTGTAACATTTATCGGGGCAGAAGGGTAAAATTTTATAATTTGCTACTCCAGAAACTATTGATAATGTTTGAAGAATACGAAAAGAAGAAACGAAAACAAATTTCCTTTATGAAGTCCCTGCTGGATTATGGCATGGGACTTCTTATATTATTTGCAGGAATATTTTTTTTCTTCCGCAACAAGTTTCATATTTCATTTAACGAACAGTTTCCTCCCAATGATATGGATAAGATATTTGGCGTCATGTGTATGCTGTATGGTTGCTGGCGGATATACAGGGGTTATCAAAAAAATTACTTCAGATGAGTTTTTACAAGAAAAGAGAATGGCATGTTTTTATTACAGGCATATTCGTTTCGCTGCTTTTGCTGTTAGGGTGTAAGTCCTACAAGGAACAAGAAAATGAACTACCCGATAACCAGAACAAGGGCACTATAAATGTGAGCGCAGATGAAACTTTTAAGCCTGTAATTGATGAAATGGTGCAGGTGTATGAATCCAATCATCCCGGAACAAAAATCAATGTCCAATATAAGCCGGAAGCAGAATGCCTGAAAGATATGTTTACTGACAGCATCAGGATGGTTATTGCTACCCGGAAGTATAGTGCCGATGAAAAAAGCCTGATGGTAGATTCTATGAAAGTATCGCCAAGAAGTATGGTGATTGCCAGGGATGGTATTGCCGTCATAGTGCATCCATCGGCACCCGACTCGCTTTTCAGAATGAAAGACATCAGGGAAATATTAACCGGTAGATTTAAGAAAAATTTAATTCCGGTATTTGACGGCTTAAAAGCAACCAGTACCGTACGTTTTATCATCGATTCATTGTTGCGGGGAGATTCACTGACTTCCAGGGCTTTGGCGGCCCGCAGCAGCGAAGGTGTGCTGGACTATGTCTCTAAAAACCCCGAAGCGATTGGTTTTATAGGCGTAAGCTGGATTGGCAACCCCGAAGACACATCACAACTTAGTTTTTTGAAAAAAATAAGAGTAGCATCCATTGAGAGTACAGACATCCCCGATGCATTTGTTAAAGCTTACCAGGCAAACATTTACATCAGGAGGTATCCTGTGGTACGGGATTTGGTTTATATACTAAAGGAGAAGCACAAAGGACTTGGAACTGGATTTGCAAACTTTATGAGCGGAGAGATTGGACAACTGATTTTTAAAAGAGCTTACCTGGCACCCATGCAAAAAAAATTTGGAATAAGGCCTGTTAAGCTGAATGAGTGAACAAAGTATTTATATTTACAAACGTAAAAGAAGAAGAAAAAATGAAGAAAACTACCATCACATTATTAGCTGCCGGATTACTATTTGTATCCGGGCTACATGCACAGAGCATACCTGAAGGGGTAAGCCACCTGAATGCAGGAAGGGTTAAAAGTGCAATCGGAAATTTCGAAAAAATGATTGCCGTTAACCCCAATAATATTGAAGCAATATACTGGCTTGGTCAGGCATACCTTGACAATGAAGAAATAGCAGGGTTAAGGATTAAATCTGCCCGTGAACTATATGAAAAGGGATTGCAAAGTACTGTGAATGCGCCATTGTTATTAGTGGGTATGGGGCATGTAGAGCTATTGGAGAATAAAACCAGCGATGCCCGTCAGCGGTTTGAAACGGCTCTTACTATGACACGAACTAAAAAGGGTGATGACCAGAACATTCTTGTAGCTGTTGGCCGGGCCAACGTAGATGCGAAGGCAGGAGATTATAATTATGCCATTGAAAAATTAAAAGTAGCAGCTGACAAAGGGGAGAAAAGCCCTGAAATATACCTGCAGTTAGGCAATGCTTACCGCAAGGCAAACCCAGGACAAGGGGGTGGCGATGCTTTTGAAAACTATAAAAAAGCTTTGGCGCTAAACCCTGCCTTCTCAATCGCAAACCTGCGGTTGGCTAAGTTATTTGAATCCCAAAAAAACTGGGAATTGGTATTACAATATCTTAATGAGGCGGTGGCGAAAGACCCTAAATTTTCCGCTGCCTACTACGAACTCTTTTACTACTATTTTTATCGTGCAAAATTTCCAGAGGCTGAAGAGCAGTTAAAAAAATACATTGATAGCAAGCTGCCTGATACTGATATTCAGGATGAATATTTATATGCACAGTTAGGCTGGGCCAGAAAGGACTTCGAAAATGCCGTTATAAAAGGTGAAAAAGTAGTAGCTACAATGGGAGAGAAAACCAAGCCTAAAGTTTACAGGTTGCTGGCAGATGCCTATTTTCAAAAAGGCGACTATCAAAATGCAAAAAAGTACAGCGATTTGTTTTTTATAAAGAAAAATCCAGAAGATGTAATTCTGCCTGACTATGAAATAAAAGCAGCCGTAGAGTCTAAAACAGGCGGAACTCCGGATCAGATATATGGTACGTATATGGCTGGCGTAGCTTTAGATACAACTGTTGAGGCTAAATTGGGATATATTAAAAAAGGAGTGGCTTATTTTAAGGAAAACAAAATAAGAAATAAAGAGGCTTTAATGATACAGAAATTGATAGAACTAAAACCTAAGCCTACTATTAATGATTATTTTGACTTAACACTGGCCTACTATTTTACACCTGATTATACAAAAGCAAGAGAAACGGCTTTACTTATGCGGGACAATAAGTTTGCTGACCAGGTGTATGGTTATGAATGGGCTTACAACGTTTCGATTGCGGTAGATACGGTGAAAAAAGACAGTATTGCTGTTCCTGATGCATTGAAATTGTATGGATTCAGCCAAAAGGATACTGCTAAATTCAGAAAACAGTATATCAGTTCAGTAAGGTATCTCGCCGCATACTATATTAATGTGGCAAAAGATAAAGAGAAGTCATTAGAGTTTTTTGCCAAGTGGTTAGAAGTGGATCCTTCCAATGCCCCAACTATTCAACCAATCATTGATCAAATTAAAAAAATGCCATCAAAGTCTGCGGCAACGGCACCAAGCGGCAACCCGGTTCCAGCCACAGATAAGCCCAAAAAAGTTTCTGTAATAAAGACTAAAACAACAGCTGCAAAGAAACCGGTTGTTGCAAAAAAATAAAACTCAGTTTTCTTCTTTTACAAAGAAAATCCCTTGCTGTTATGGCGGGGGATTTTTCTTTTTGGAAAATGCCATTTCAATGTCATTTTAGTTAAGGTATTTTCAGCCTACCGCCTTATTTTTGCTCACAGAGCAAAAGCCTATGTTTCACTTACTTCAAACCAGCCTGAACAGTGCGGATGCCGGTTCTTATTTGCCGGTAGCGATACAGATTTTTATTGCAGTCGGCTTGGTTGTTTTTCTAACGGTTGTCACCCATTTATTAGGTCCAAAAAGGCAAACTTCTGACAAGTTGCAAAACTTTGCCAGTGGTATAGAAAGCCATGGAGATGCCCGCCAGCCAATGGCGATTAAGTATTTCCTGACGGCTATTTTATTTGTGCTGTTTGATGTAGAAGTAATTTTCTTTTATCCCTATGCAGTAAATTTTAAAGAGTTGGGATGGCCCGGGTTTTGGGCAGTTTTTATGTTTGTAGGATTTTTCCTTTGTGGGTTTATATATATACTGAAAAAAGGTGCTTTGAAGTGGGAAGATTAAACCCCTGTCCCCTAAAGGGAGACTTAGGTTTGAGTGTTCTTTTATATCACAATGGATTTAATAAAAAAATCAAAACCTATAACGTCTTTCAGATGTTAAGGTTCTAAAAGCCCCTTTAGGGGTTGGGGTATTTAATATGGCTCGTCCTGTATCATATAACTTAATCAAAAAGCCGCTGGAAGCGGATATCAGCATAGTGGATATGCCGGAAGGCCAGCAAGGCGAAGGCTTTTTTGCCACCAAACTCAACAGTGTAATTGGTTTGGCACGAAAGAACTCCATCTGGCCGCTGCCTTTCGCTACTTCCTGCTGTGGTATTGAATTTATGGCTACCATGGGTTCTCATTACGATTTGGCAAGATTTGGCTCCGAAAGAGTGGGTTTTTCTCCCCGACAATGTGATTTGCTGATGGTGATGGGAACGATTGCCAAAAAAATGGGTCCGGTGTTGAAACAAGTTTACCTGCAAATGGCAGAACCCCGTTGGGTAATTGCCGTGGGTGCCTGCGCCAGTAGTGGTGGTATATTTGATACATACAGCGTACTACAGGGTATTGATCAGGTAATACCAGTAGATGTGTATGTGCCGGGTTGCCCACCACGACCCGAAGCGATTATTGATGGGGTGATGAGGATACAGGATTTAGTGGGTAAAGAAAGTTTAAGAAGAAGAAATGGAGAGAAGTATAAATTATTATTAGAAAGTTACGGCATTCAATAAAAGTATGGCACTGACTAACGAGCATATCAAACAAAGACTAACTGATAAATTTCCTGAACAGGTATCTTCTTTCGAAGAACCTTATGGTATGCTCACTTTCGAAGCACCAAAAGAATTGAACCTGAAGGTGCTTAATTTTTTATACGATGATGAAGAATTGAAGTTTCGTTTTATGACGGACTTATGCGGTGTTCATTATCCCGATAAGAAAGGAAGAGAAATTGCCGTGGTTTATCATTTGCATAACCTGGAAGATAATATCCGTATCCGGTTCAAAGTGTTTACAGATATTAATCAACCGGATATTTATACAGCTACTGGGTTATTTTCTGCGGCTAACTGGATGGAAAGGGAGACCTATGATTTTTACGGGGTGAATTTTGTTGGTCACCCAAAATTGAAAAGAATATTGAATGTGGATGAAATGGATTATTTCCCGATGCGGAAAGAATTTCCATTAGAAGACCAGACAAGGATTGATAAGGATGATGAGATGTTTGGAAGGGGTTAATACCCCCTGTCCCCCTAAAGGGGAGACTTAGGTTTGATGATAATTATAGTTCTTTTAGAGTCTCTACCCCGAAGGGGTTTAATTTGAATAGCCCCGGGTGAAATCCGGGGAGATGAAAATGGAAAAATGTATTTGAACCCAGTAGGGGTTCAACAAAAGAAAATATAGAAGTTAGGAAACATCCCCGCTTGGGCGGGGTGAATTGAGGGAAATAAAGTGTTTTAGGAAATTGGGGGTGGGAAAAAAAAATTAAATGTTTAAATTTTTAAGAAAATACAAATTTCAGTTTGATGTTATTGCGGTCATTGTTTTCGCAATAGGTTCAATATTTAGATTCATTGACTATTCAGAAGATAGTAGCAAGAAAATGAATTTGTTTGGGGGTATAGTTTTTGGACTTATGGCAATTTTTAGAACGGATGATGTAGTAGAAAACTTGAAAAAAAAGAAAAAGCTGGATTGAAATACCAAATTCTGAAAAGTGTGACGCAACGAAAGTTGATAGTAGCAGTAAAGTTGGCTAAATAAAAATTTATAACGACAGCAATGTCAGAACAACACATCAAATTACCGGAAGGCTCGATTGAGAAAACGACCACTACGCTGAACCTGGGGCCTACCCACCCGGCTACGCATGGGGTAATGCAGAATATCCTGGAACTGGATGGCGAAAGAATTGTTTCTACCGAACAAACTATTGGATACATACACCGGGCTTTTGAAAAGCTTGCAGAGAGAAGACCGCTGGCACAAATAACCACACTGACTGACAGGTTGAATTATTGTTCTTCTCCCATCAACAATATGGGCTGGCACCTGACCTGCGAAAAATTGTTGGGGGTAAAAACGCCGAAGAGAGTTGACTATCTCCGTGTCATTATCATGGAGCTATCAAGAATTTCTGACCATTTGATTTGTAACTCTATTGTGGGTGTGGATGCTGGTGCATACACTGGCTTTTTATATGTGATGCAATACCGGGAATTGATTTATGAAATATATGAAGAGGTTTGTGGCGCAAGATTAACAACCAACATGGGCCGTATCGGTGGCTTTGAAAGAAACTTCAATAACATAGCATTTGAGAAAATAGAAAAATTCCTGAAAGAATATCCCAGGGTGTTGAAAGAGTTTGAAAACCTGTTTCAACGCAATAGGATTTTCATGGACAGAACAAAAGGAACCGGAGCCATCAGTGCTGAAAGAGCATTGAACTATGGTTTTACCGGGCCTAACCTCAGGGCGGCAGGAGTGGATTATGATGTTAGGGTTCATTCTCCTTATAGCAGTTACGAAGATTTTCAATTTAACATACCTGTTGGTACTACCGGAGATAATTATGACCGCTGGTTGGTTAGGGAGCAAGAAATGTGGCAGAGCCTGAGCATTATTGAACAGGCTTATCAAAAAGTGCAGGAGTTTAAAGGAACAAACGCTGATGTATTTCATGCTGATGTGCCGGAATATTATTTGCCGGAGAAGGCTGATGTCTATACTAAAATGGAAGCCTTGATTTACCATTTTAAAATTGTAATGGGAGAAACAGAAATTCCTGCTGGTGAAGTATATCAGGCAGTGGAAGGTGGAAATGGAGAATTGGGATTTTATTTAATCAGCGATGGCGGACGAACACCATACCGGCTGCATTTTCGCAGGCCTTGTTTTATTTATTACCAGGCTTTTGAGGAGTTAACGAAAGGTGCCATGCTGAGTGATGCGATAATGACGATGAGCAGTTTGAATTTGATTGCGGGAGAATTGGATGCGTAGCCCCTGTCCCCTAAAGGGGAACTTAGGTTTGGAAAGCGTTCATGAATTCGAAATAGTTCTTTTGATGATAGTTACAATTGTGTTACCAGCTTCAGTTCCCTGATTGAGCTTCGGTTGCGTCGCACTCTTGTACAGTTGTAATTCTATTCAACAATTTAAAAACAATTTCTCTCCACCTTAGGCGGAGATGGTGACATATGACATTTTCAGATAAATCGTTAAAAGAAGTTCAACGGATAATTAATTTTTATCCGGAAGGAAAGCAGAAGAGTGCTGTTATTCCTGTGCTGCATCTGGCGCAGCAGGAGTTTGGTGGCTGGCTGAGTTCAGAGACGATGGATTATGTAGCCTCATTACTGCAACTGGAACCCATTGAAGTGTATGAAGTGGCCACTTTTTACAG
>JAYVKT010000356.1:0-2923 GCA_043768195.1 Chitinophagaceae bacterium
TGCAGCCCTAAAAACCTCTTTTGCTGAACTGAAAACAGAATCTTCTAATCCTTTCATAATAGAAAGAGGCATTAAAGCATTTGCGGCAACTTCATTACAGAATAGTTCAACCGGATGAAGCTTATCCTTATTTTTTAACCCCGGTTCTATTTCATTTGAGACTCCGGATTTGGCTATCCATATATGCGCCAGTTCATGTATTAATGTGAATAGCTGAGGAGCATCCCAATCATCAGAATTTACAAATACAAACGGAGCATATTCGTCTGCTATTGTAAAACCTTGCAACTCGTCGTTGTCTAATTTTAATTTTGAATGAATAAAACTCGTCCTTGAAATAAAAATTCCTTTTGATTCGGCTTTTTCAATCCACTCTTTGATTGGACTTTCTGTTGAATATTTTTGGGGTTCTATGTGAAGAGTATCCAATATGTCTTTCGCAACAACTTGTGGGTTTGACCTGATTGAATATTTTCCCACAAACAAAAGTTTCTCTTCTTTATTTTCTCTATACAAGTCACTTATCCAGGCTTGCTTTTGTTGAATTTCACGAATAATAAAAACAGAAGCTGTTCCTAATTGTTTGGCAGTTTTTCTGCGGAAATCTTCTAATGGTTGAAAATCTCTCGGTACGTCTGGAAGAAAAAAAAGTGAGAAGGGTCTTCTATACGCCTTGGCCAAGATTTCTGCCTGCTTAATTGTTGGTTGGCTTAACCCTTCTTCCCATTCATTAAGTCTTTCAGGAGTAACAGCAGGAATTTTTGCAGCAGCAGCCTCAATTGAGAGCCTGGCTGATTCCCTTGCCCATTTGAGTACTTTTGGCGTTATAAAAGCTTTATCTGACATTTATCTGTACTACAATGATACATGAAACTAATAAAATTATTTGTCAGTGTGCTTAACACTCACCGAACAGAACCCTGAACAGAGTTCCGACAGTCATCGGGATAAACTGTGCAACGAAAGCCCAATCAGGGAATTCCGATAGCTATCAGGGTTGGCAAAATCCAAAAATTTTTGATTTTCCCGATTAAAGCGTATAATTGCACTGGAAAGAGGCTGATAAACATAGTTCTCCCAGACAGTTTTTCCCATTTACCCGCCGATTTCATTCAACAAAAACTCAAACATTTTTTCAGATTTCAAGATTGTTCACCGAGTTGTGACTAACATCAAGATTTTTATATGTATGATATCCTCCAACTGAACGACATGCTCGTTCCTGAACTGCTGGACATAGCCGAGCAGCTTAAAATACCCAATGCTAAAAAGCTAAATAAACAAGACCTTGTTTATAAGATTCTTGACAGTCAGGCAATTGCCGGAGCCAAAGGAGCCAAATCCACCGATGACGGAAAACGTAAACGCATTATAAAAACCAATTCCAGCACCGGCGGCAGCGAAGAAGCTGTAGTAGAAAGTGATGGAGAGGAAAAGACAATTATTAAAAAACCAATTATGGCCGTTAAAAAAGATGACCTGCCTACCGGACAGGCAGGCAAGAGCCCCATTAAAAGGGCTCGCAAGAAACCCGAAGAAAAAGAAGCTGAAATAGCGGTAGAAAATACAGCTGAAGCACAGCCTGCAGCACCAACCGCCGAACAGGAAAATGGAAATAAAGCCGAGAGCCAGTTGGCCCAGGTTTTTGCTAATGATGGCAATCAGCAATCTCCCGAAAACCCTTCGGGTGCAGGACAGAATAAATTTTATCCGCCCCGCCGTGACCAGCCACAACAATTCAATGTAGAATTTGATGGAGTAATACTTGGTGAAGGTGTGCTTGAAATGATGCCGGACGGATATGGCTTCCTTCGATCTTCTGATTATAACTATTTATCATCTCCGGATGATGTATATGTTTCTCCATCACAAATAAAATTATTTGGATTAAAAACAGGCGACACTGTTCATGGAGCTGTTCGTCCGCCAAAAGAAGGGGAGAAATATTTTGCTTTATTAAAAGTAGATACCATTAATGGTAAAAGCCCCGAAGAAGTACGGGACCGGGTACCGTTTGATTACCTGACACCCTTGTTTCCTTATGAGAAACTGAATTTATTTACTACTCCTTCTGATTATTCTACCCGCATCATGGATCTGTTTACACCAATTGGTAAAGGCCAGCGGGGATTGATAGTAGCACAACCAAAAACCGGTAAGACGATGTTGTTGAAAGCCGTAGCAAATGCTATTGCTGCCAATCATCCGGAATGTTACCTGATGGTGGTGCTGGTGGATGAACGTCCGGAAGAGGTAACTGATATGGAACGTAGTATTAAAGGCGAAGTAATTGCCTCTACGTTTGATGAACCGGCTGAAAAACATGTGAAGGTTTCAACTATTGCATTACAAAAAGCAAAACGCTTAGTAGAATGCGGACATGATGTTGTTATCTTATTAGATTCCATCACCCGTTTGGCAAGAGCACATAATACGGTGGCTCCATCAAGTGGCAAAGTATTATCCGGTGGTGTGGAAGCAAATGCGATGCAAAAACCAAAACAATTTTTTGGAGCAGCCCGTAAAATAGAACATGGTGGTTCGTTAACTATCATTGCAACTGCATTGGTTGATACCGGTAGTAAAATGGACGAGGTAATCTTTGAAGAATTTAAAGGAACCGGTAATATGGAATTGCAGTTAGAACGTCGGTTGTCTAACAAACGTATCTATCCTGCCATTGACCTGGTGGCTTCATCTATCCGTCGTGATGATTTGCTGCTCGACAAAGATGTATTGCAACGTATGAACCTGCTTCGTGTATTCCTGAATGATATGAATGTGGAAGAAGCGATGAGAGAATTACAAAACAGGATGAAGGGAACGAAGGATAATGAGGAGTTTTTAGCTTCGATGAATAGATAATAACAGATGTGAAAATATGCAGATATGCAAATGAATACAGGCCGCTTCTTTTTGAAGC
>JAYVKT010000357.1:0-4260 GCA_043768195.1 Chitinophagaceae bacterium
TTAAAATTTATACTTTATAAAACCGGATATTGAAAAAAAATATTTCCCATACTATTATTGATTAAGCAGCCATGCTTTAAATTCAACGATTGCCCGTTCTAATCAGTTTGCCGGCACCTTGAATAACCTGTGCTTTACTTATGTCAATTGCCGCCTGGTGATGTAGTATCATCGTAATTGTAAAATCAAAATCCCCTGTTATTTATATATCGTCCTCTTTGACTATGGCATGGCCTATGGTTGCAGCATACCTGCACTCATTGAGTCATTATGGCTCCTTAAAGGTTTTGAAATATCAGTTTCCGATGGAACTGCTCTGTTATTCCTACTACTACAGGACAGCACAATGTATGCACTAATAACTGTAACTACTGATATTAAAATTATATTTTCCATGACTTCAATTTTCAATCCGCCTGTTTGAAGCCGCAATTACAGTACAGTAAAAAAATTAGTGCCGCTAAATTCCGATCTCACTGTTAATTCTCCCTGTAATAGTAAATCCAGCTTTTTATTTTTCTGCCACTGCAGTTGTAACTGTCAGCAGGAAAACGGCTTTCTTTTTAGCTACCACACTGTGTGGTATACCTTCATGCAATACCAGCATTTGGCCTTTGGCTAACTCAATAGATTCTTTAGTGGTATTAAACATAATTTTTCCTTTAAGAACTTGCAGGCTAATCACCCCTTTTGCCGTATGTTCAATCATTTCAGCACCTTTATGCAGTGCAATAAGCACTATACTAATGCCGTTGGTTTTAAAAATCGTTATCGCATTGCGGTCATTCTTCTTCCATGATTTTTCATTTGTAATCTGTTCACTAAAAGTAAAAAGGTCAATTGTAACCAGAGGTGCATCCACCATACGATCTGCCTGTGGCCGCAGTAGAGTAGGCTCATTAAATTTTTCTTGCATTTTCTGTTTTTAAAATTTCGTTGGTAATTTACATTACATGCCGCAACTCTCATGCCCTGTATTTAGCTCTTGTGATTATAGCAGATAGGTAATAGATTCTACATAATGGGAAAGTATTAATTAACCGTTGGCGGAGTTAATTACTTTTTATGGAAGAGCAAATAATTTCCTTCCTTCCGCTTTTATTTCATTTTTGAGTGGCTGATTATTTTCAAAATCAGTAAAGTTTTGCAAAGTGATTATTGCAATCTGCGTTAAAGCTTCTGTAGTGAAGAAGCCCTGATGCGGTGTAATCAGCACATTATTGAAAGACATTAACCTTTCTATCAGGTCATCTTGTATAATACTTCCTGATAAATCTTTAAAGAATAAATTCTGTTCGCCTTCATATACATCAATTCCCAGGTAGCCCAATTGTCCACTTTTCAATGCCGCAATAGCATCGGCAGTATGGATGATAGCACCCCTGCCTGTATTAATAAGCATAGAGCCCTTTTTGATTTTAGAAAAAGCACTGCTATCAAAAAGATGCCTTGTACTATCTGCAAGGGGACAATGAATGGAAATAATGTCTGACTGCTGCAACACTTCATCAAATGTTTTGTAATTCAGACCTTTTTGTTTTAAGGTATCTGATTCTATAATGTCGTATGCAATTACATGGCATCCAAAGCCCTTCATTATATTGAAGAATGCGGTGCCTATTTCTCCTGTCCCAATAATACCCACCGTTTTTCCAAACAGATTAAAGCCCAGTAAATTTTTGAGGGAAAAATTATTCTCCCGTACCCTGTTATAGGCTTTATGTGTTTTTCTGGTTAAGGTTAAAATAAGTGCAACGGCATGTTCAGCTATTGCCTGTGGCGAATAGGCAGGCACCCTCACTACTTTAATATGATATGCGGCAGCAGCTTCTAAATCTACATTATCAAACCCGGCACTTCTGAGGGCAATCAACTTAATACCATTGCTCTTTAATTTCTCAATTGTTTGCCTGTCAATTTTATCATTAACCAGCACACAAACAGCATCGAAACCTGTCGCTAACTCAGCCGTTTCCTTTGTTAAGGAAGTGTCGAAATAAGTAAGCTGGTGCTTACCGCCGGTATTGGATTTGTCGAGGTATTCACGGTCAAATGCTCTTGTGCTAAATACAGCTACTTTCATTTTATAAGATTGTATGGTACTTAAAGACAAACCATTCTTTCTATGAAGAAGGTTTGTCTTGCTTACGGTGATTATAAAATAACCATAATGAAAAAAGCCGCATTGATCTTAAAAAGGGATAGAACGAATGACATAAATTTTCTCTGTTTAAACAGAAAACTCATGCCTGTTATCCGATTTACACCTTGATGCTGTTTAAATTATTCAGCACTCCAAAAGCTTTTAATAACCAAAGTACAACGGCGATAACTACCACCACATTCAGTATGCTTTTAATCTTACTATCCATCGGGATGTAAGAATTAATAAGCCAGAGAAGAACACCAACAACAATCAGTACGAGTAAAATAGTAAGTAACGGCATAATATATAGTTTTAGATTTTAAACTTATTGAATCAAAACTGAGGCCATATATGCAAATACCAGAAAAATATATTTTGCTGGCTATTAAAGCAGATAAGTAAGCTTACTTTAGCTTTTTGCTATTCGCTTTTCAGGTAGTAAGTAGTGGTATTGCGGGTAATTCTGTACAGCCAGGTAAAGATTCTTTCATTTTTGTTTTCATAAAATTTTCTGCTGTGCCAGGCATTTATAAATACATTTTCTAATATTGTTTCAGCCAGTGCCTTATCTTTTACCCATTTCATAATAAGGCCATATAAAGCAGGAGAAAATTGATCATATAGTTTTATAAAAATCTGATCATCCTCGTTTTGTACGCTGAATATTATATTATCTACTTCCAGTTCCGCAAACACATCAAATCTTGTAATATCGTTGTCCATACGGGCAGGTTCTGATTTCAATTGCAAATAATAACCGGACTTTATAATTCACGGCTTTCTTTTTTTATGGCTTATCCGTTGTAAAAACAATGCCATAATAAAATAGCTTATCACATTGGTTTACTTAAGGAACATTTTTCCTGCTATGGGCAATTGCTTCCTCTTTTTAAAATGGTTTCAGATATTAAAAATGCAGGGGTAAAATAAAATGTACTCTTAATCAATACATGGGTATAACGGTATTGGCAAAAAAAGGAGGGCTGTATCAATTTGACGGTAGTCGTTCATTTTTGAAATTGTAATGAAGCTTCAACCTTTTAGGGTCTTGCCGGGCTTGACCCGGCATCTTTCCCTTGATGTTTTCATTATAGAGAAAGTCACCGGGCATGCACCGTACTTGATACGGGGTCAAGCCCGGTGTGACAAAACTCCAGAGATTGACTTTTCAAACTGACCCACTACGGTTTTATCCCTTCTCTAACCTGTTTAAAAATAATTAGTTAACTTGCCGCCTTGTTTAAGGTTATTTACCTTAACAAATCAATCCAATGAAAATTAGCAACGAAACAAAAGTCGGCATCCTTACCATTACAGCCCTTACTATCCTTATTCTCGGGTTCAATTTTTTGAAAGGAAAAAATCTTTTTAGCAAAAGCAAAAGCATATATGCTGTTTTTAAAGACATGGGGTCGCTGGAAAAATCCAATGAAGTAAAAATCAATGGTCTTCCTATTGGGTCTGTATCTGATAAGAAAGAAATAGATAAAAATGTAAGTGCTGTTATTGTTACTATTAATCTTACAAGAGATATAAATATTCCTGATAATTCAGTAGCATATATTAAATCTGGCCTGGTAGGAGCCTCTTATATTGTAATAGACAAAGGAGATTCCAAAACGTATTTGAAATTGGGGGATACTCTACAAACCCGGGAAGAAGGTGGTTTATTAGATCAGGTGTCATCTCAACTTAACCCCACACTACTCAAAGTAAGAACCGTTCTTGATACATTAACCCAAACACTTACCGGGGTTAATGGCTTATTAAATTCAGATGCAAAGATCAACTTACAACAAACGTTTTCAAATCTGAACCGTGCCAGCAGTGCACTAAATGGATTGCTTGATAATCAATCAGGGCCATTGGCAAAAACATTAAACAACGCCCAGTCCATTACAGAAGAATTTAAAAAGAATACCGGGAATATTAACGCTACCATCAGCAATGCAAAAGTAGCCTCAGAGAAATTAGCCGCACTTGAATTGAAACCAACTATAGACTCGTTGAATGCAATGATTAGCCAGCTAAAAGGTGCCGTTGCCAAAATTTCGAGTAAAGATGGAACATTGGGAGCATTGATAAATGACAAGGCTCTTTACAATAAATTGAAT
>JAYVKT010000358.1:0-3853 GCA_043768195.1 Chitinophagaceae bacterium
GAATCTTCTTTATGTGGTTTGGGTGCCTTCCTTTTTTCATCCGGCATATTTTTTATCTGCCGGGAAGTTTCAAGACAATTATCTATCATTTCTTTGGCCGTACGCTGAATGTATTCGCTGCGTTTAAACTGTAATACATTTTTGTCCATATCCTCTGCTGTCCATCCCCTGCTCCACCCCAAAAAACTGAATGGCGGAAAAGTGAAACCCAAATCTGTAAAGAATACCATCATTTGCCCGGCCACCTGCTGTATATTATCCTGCCCGCCGGTAATTATAAACGAAGCCACTTTATTTTTTACTAATATTTTATCCTTCAGTGTTATCTGGTTTTGTACACAATTTAATCGTTCGGCCATTTTAAAATAAAGCGATGATGGATTGCCCCAGCGTATAGGTGTTGCCACCAATACTACATCGGCCCAGAGAATCATGTCACGATACACTTGTGTCATACCATCATCAGGTTTCATTTCAGTAATACTGCAAGGCCAGGTGCAGGCATTCTGGTGCTGACTGTAATAGCCTTCGCAGGTGCGAAAACCCAGCTCCCTCAATTTTATCATCTTAGTATCTGCGCCGTGCTTTTCTTTAGCATAATCCAGTGCCAGTTCCAATGCAGCTTCTGATGTGCTGTAACGGGGCAATCCATCATTCATATTGGTAGTGGAAATGCCGAGAATATTTTTTGATGCAGAAGTGGTTTGATATTTCAGCTTCACTAAATCTTCAATGATTTTTAAATCATGCAATTCCCGGTGAGCTTTTTTTACAGGTTGTTCACTTATTAAAATATCATTTCCTTCAATTTTAACTTCGTAAACTGCCTGCTGATCTTTGTACCCGGGAGGAGCCGAACCTGTTTTAATATTATACTCCCACCCATGCCATGGACAGGTAACATAAAGACCGTCATACTTTTTCTCTACCAGCCCCAACCCTAAAGGCCCGGCTTTGTGTAAGCAGGCATTTGCAATAGCTGTTACCTCATTATCAAAATGAAACAGGGCAACTTTTTGCACACCACATACTACAATTTTCTGACTGTTGTTTGGTAAATCTGAAATGGAACAAACTCTGATAAAGTTCATAAACTATATTTATGTTACAGTAAGTTGCGACAATTTTTGCAAGATGTGAAATATATTCTTCCGGCCTGACCGGTGTTCATTAAAAAAATAGATTTTCCCTTTTTCCATAAATATAATTTACCCGTTAAAACAATTAAACGGTTGCTTTGTTTAAGAAAACATGGCAGTAACCAAAAAAGCTACACTCATTTTTCCCCACCAGTTATACAAACAGCATCCGGCTGTAAAAAAAGAGCACCCCATTTACTTAATCGAAGAAACCCTTTTCTTTAACCACTATAATTTCCATAAGCAAAAAATTGTGTTGCACAGAGCCTCCATGCAAAACTATGCCGCTTATTTGCGGCAGCAGGGAATTACTGTTGTTCACAAAGAAGCAAAAAATAAAGAGGCGGATGTAAGAAACCTGATTGCAGTATTAGCTAAAGAAAATATTACTGCCATCCATTTTTGTGATGTTACAGATTACTGGCTGAATAAAAGAATAAATACCGCAGCTAAGCAGCATAACATTGAATTAATAAAATATCCATCGCCTATTTTTTTAAATACCCCTGAAAGTGTTGCTACCTTTTTTAAAGGGAAGAAACACTATTTTCAAACGGCCTTTTATATTCAGCAACGCAAAGAAAGAAATATTTTATTATTACCCGGTAATGTGCCGGAAGGTGGACAGTGGACTTTTGACAGCGACAACCGGTTAAAGTACCCAAAAAAAATAAGTCCACCGGTCGTTAATGCCACCGCCAATAACAAATATGTGCAGGAAGCCATTACCTACACTGAGAAGAATTTTAATAGCAACTATGGAGAATCTGCCCCTTTTATTTACCCGGTAACATTTGAAGATGCAGAAAAGTGGTTGGAAGATTTTTTGAAAACCCGTTTTGTCAATTTTGGAATATATGAAGATGCGATTGTAGAGAAAGAACATTTTCTACATCACTCTGTATTAACCCCCATGTTAAATATTGGCCTTTTGCAGCCGCAACAAATAATTAATGCTGCAATGGCCGCAGCGTCAAAATATAATGTGCCCCTGAATTCACTGGAAGGTTTTATACGCCAAATTATTGGCTGGCGGGAGTTTATTCAAATTGTGTATGAAAGGGAAGGCACAAAACAGCGAACCAAAAATTACTGGGGGTTTACCAGAAAAATTCCTGCCACTTTCTGGACAGGCAAAACTGGTATTGAACCTATTGATGCTACTATAAAAAAAATATTACAAACCGGATATTGCCATCATATAGAAAGGCTGATGGTATTAGGGAATTTTATGCTACTGTGTGAGTTTGACCCGGATGAAGTGTACAAATGGTTTATGGAATTATTTATTGATGCGTATGATTGGGTGATGGTGCCCAATGTATATGGCATGACACAGTTTGCTGATGGCGGACTGATGACAACAAAGCCTTACATAAGTGGTAGTAATTATATATTAAAAATGAGTGACTATAAAAAAGGAGAATGGAGCCACATCTGGGATGGATTATTCTGGCGGTTTATGCATGTACACCGCAACTTCTTTCAGCAAAATCCAAGATTGGGGATGCTGGTAAAAACATTTGATAAAATGCCGGAGGAAAAACAACAACAGCATATTAACAATGCTGAAAAGTATTTAAAGCAATTAAACAACTGATTATATAAAATTGAAACAAAAAAAGAAAAGCGATTTACCAAAGAAAAACTGTTTGGTTTGTAACCGACCATTTACCTGGCGCAAAAAATGGGCAACAGTCTGGCAAGAGGTAAAATATTGCAGTGATAAATGCCGCACCACAAAACATTTACAAAATGATAGTAACCGATAAGGATATTGATCGCATTATTGAAATGGCCTGGGAAGACCGTACCACTTTTGAAGCCATTGAAATACAATTTGGGCTTAAAGAAAAAGAGGTAATTGAGCTGATGAGAAAGTATATGAAAGCAAGTAGTTTTAAAATGTGGCGCAAACGTACCAATGGCAGAGCTACCAAACATGCATCCCGGCGAAGCAACGTAATTGGGCGTTTTAAATGCAAACTGCAAAAAACTATTACACAAAATAAAATTTCAAAAAGATAAAGGGAAATTTACTCCCCGCCGGCTGTTCAGCTAAGGCAGGAATTAAAATTTTCAATAAGTTGCATTTTGTAAGTACTTTTAAAAGAAAAAATGTCAAAAACAAAAATCACCGTTAACAATAACGGATCATTAAAAGTAGAAGGCGATATTGAAGTAGTGGACAGAAACGGTGGTGTTTATAATTTACAGGGGAGGGAAATTGTTTCTTTTTGCCGTTGTGGCCTTTCAAAAAATAAGCCTTTTTGTGATGGCTCGCATAACGGACATTTTGAACATGAGGCCATTGCTTTTGACTTACCGCCAAAGAAAACTGTTTAGCTTTTCTTTTTCCACCTAAAACCCCTGAAAGAATTTATTTTTTTATTTCGGTTAAATTTTATTTCGATTTTTTCATATTGAAATGAGGTGCCGTCCAGGTATTCTTTACCAATTATAATAGCGGTAGTAATGCCGGCCACTACCGTTATTTGTATCGGTGCTGTTATTTCAAATTTGTTTTTAGGGTGGTTCTTCCAAAAGCTTTTATCGCTCTGCGTAATTCTTTTCCGGGGAACATTTCGCAAATATTTCATATAGACCAGTACCGTATCAGCATAATATTGTTCTGCCGAATCGGCTTTGTGTTCATTTCTTAGCCGGAATAATTCATGGACTATTTTTAGTTCCGGTCTTTCCTGTTGCGGGTG
>JAYVKT010000359.1:0-2068 GCA_043768195.1 Chitinophagaceae bacterium
AATTTCAAAAGCCCGGTAATTACCACCCGAAAGCATGGGTAATGTAAATGTATTGAGTTCATCTACAAACTCAGGGTCGGCATATCCGGCCAAGTATCCGGCCGCAGCTTTTACCGGCACAAACGGAATATCCGCCCGGCCTGCCACCAGTTTCATAGCCCGGCGTTTGGCCAGGTAATTACTTTTATTATCGCTTAAATCCTTTCGAAGAATATCATCTAAAGTAAGTTTGAACATATCACAAACCACTTCCAGCACATCTATTCGTGGCTCTGCCCTCTCTTCTTCATAAGCCCCAAGCAAGGAACGTTTGATGCGCAATTTATTGGCGAACTCTTCTTGTGTCCAGCCTCTGAGTTTGCGGAGATATTTCATATTCTGATTGGAGATTGCCATAACCAACTAATTTAATTAGCTGCAAAATACTAATTATTTTAGATATTCAAAATTTTTTAGCCACAAACTTTCACATACTTACACAAAAACACAACCTCCTGTATCATCAGGATTATAAATTACACAGCATTTCCTAAAAAAAATCCGCTTATTCCTGATTAATCCATTGAATCCGTGTTTCCGTTTGGATAAGCCGGAAAAAACAAAGATTTTTGTATCTGTATGGTAAAAAAATCAACCGCCGGTTCTATTAAAAGCCCTTCTCCAAAAAAGGTTTCGGCAAAAATTTCAGAAAAAGAAAAGCCTGTTATTCTTATTACCAATGATGACGGTGTTACCGCTCCCGGTATTCAAAACCTTGTAGAAGCGGTAAAAGATTTAGGAAAAATAGTAGTGGTAGCTCCCGATAAACCACAGTCAGGTATGGGCCATGCTATCACTATCGGGCAGCCATTGCGATTACATAAGATAAATGCTGTTGACAATATAGAAACATGGTCATGCACCGGCACTCCGGTTGATTGTGTAAAGCTGGCGGTGGATAAAGTACTTCATCGAAAACCGGATATTTGCCTCAGTGGTATTAATCATGGTGCCAACCATAGCATCAATGTAATTTATTCCGGCACTATGTCTGCTGCCGTAGAAGCAGCTATCGAAAGCATTCCTTCCGTTGGTTTTTCTTTGCTGGACTATCGCCTTGATGCAGATTTTACCGGTGCCAGAAAATATGTACGCCTGATTGTAGAAAAAATGCTGAAAACAAAATTGGATAAGCATACCGTATTGAATGTAAATATCCCGGCCGTGGCACCAGAGTTGCTGAGAGGATTTAAAATCTGCAAACAGGCCTATGCCAAATACGAAGAAGATTTTATAGAACGTAACGACCCCCATGGCCGTCACTATTATTGGCTCACCGGCGAGTTTGTAAATTTTGATAAAGGAAAAGACACCGACGTATGGGCATTAGCCAATAATTATGTAAGTGTGGTGCCTGTACAATTTGATTTGACGAATTACGTTTTAAAAGCCAAGCTTGAAAAGCTATGGAAATAAATCATAGAGTATAAAAAAATCTTACAACCAAAATCAACACACTACATGTTTTTAGCAAAAGATAATTTACGGCTTGGATTGGCACTCGGCCTCATAGGCCCGTTAATCGGGTTGGTAATTGTTTACTTCATTAAGTTTCCGTCGTTTAGTTTCAAAGAATTTCTTGAGTACTTTATGCATGACAATAAAGTGATAACCAATGTCGGCACTTTTTCTTTGCTGGCCAATGCATTGCTATTTGCCATCTATGTGCATTTTGATAAAGCCCAGACGTTTAAAGGTATTTTTATTATTACTCTGTTTTATGGCATTGGTATTTTGGTACTCAAACTCTTTAATTAAGAAATACAAATGATTTGCTCGGCGACATTACTATCCACAGGATCCTGCGGACTATCAGCTTCCGTTGCGTCGCACTCTTGTACTTTGGGTAATTCTATTCAGCAATACTTCGAAGTGTATAATAAATTATTTAAAAGTCTATAAGCCACGAAGTGAAAACAACAAGACCCCGAAGGGGTCAAATATGAATAGCCGTCGGTGAAACCGGCGGAAAGACGAAAAGAATTTGCACAACCCTGAAGGGGTTGAATAAAAAAGGTGCCCAATGTTA
>JAYVKT010000360.1:0-7508 GCA_043768195.1 Chitinophagaceae bacterium
AAGAGCTATACGATGTTACCCGCAACAGTGATGGGTCGGCTTTGGTACAAGTATTTAAAATGGATAAAGACGGCATGCAGAGTACCAAGATGTATGAAAGAAAATTTCTTCCATTAATAACCAAAGAGCTTAGAATTTATGGCATGGATGGGCAGGACAAATTTGTTATGCATGGTGATAATGATAAAATAAAAGTGAGATTGATTGGCGGCGGCGGAGAGGATGTGTTTGAAAACACAGGCTCAAGGCAGTCCGGTGCATTGGTGTATGACAAGACAGATGGCGGTAATAAAATAAGCGGTCGCTTTACCACCAGAATGTCGAACGACAGTGCGGTTAATAAGTTTGAAAGAATTTATTACAAATATCCTTACCAGTCTATATTCGGAACGCTTGGCTACAATCCTGATGATGGTTTTTCCATTGGCCCTACATTTAAATATATCCGTCATGGCTTTCGCAAAGTGCCTTACAAAACACTGCACCAGTTAAAGGTGACTTACGCTTTTTCAACCAAAGCCGTAAACTTCAGGTATAACAATGAATTTATTTCTGCACTGGGAGATAAGACTGACATAGTAACGGATATAGAATACAAAGGCCCGAATAACACCTCCAATTTTTTTGGATATGGAGTAACAAGTATTTATGATAAAACACAAATGGGTAAGTTCAGGTTTTATAGAATTCGTTACGACCTTGGAGATATTACACTTCAGTTGCGTCAGCGTTTTTCTGATAAGGTAATGCTCCTTTTTGGACCAACATACCAGTTTTATAGTCTTGATGCTAATGAACCATTGAATGCCGTACGTAATGTAGTACTGAATACGGTGGCTGCAGGCCTTAATCCTGCTACTGTTTTTGATAAGCAGTCCTATGTCGGTGCAAAGTTTTCATTGATTGTTGATACAAGAGATAATAAGGTGATACCTGAAAGTGGAATTAACTGGGTAAGCACTGTAAAGGCCGTAAAAGGATTGGGAAACGACAGTTACGATAATGTAACACAGATAAACAGTGATTTCTCTTTTTACTTTAACCTGATACCTGACCGCCTCACTTTTGCTAACCGCACAGGTGGAGGTATAACATTGGGTGATGGTTTTGAATTTTTCCAGGCACAATACCTTGGCTCTGACGATAACCTGCGGGGCTTTAGAAGAGAAAGGTTTGCCGGTAAATCAAAATTTTATAACCAGGCTGAAATGCGGCTGCGTTTAGCCAATTTCAAAACCTATCTTTTCCCTGCCGCCTTTGGTATCATGGCATTTGTTGATGCCGGAAGAGTGTGGGTGGATAATGATGCTGATAAAAAATTCTTTAGCGGATATGGCGGCGGCATCTGGTTTGCACCACTTCGCCGGTTGCTGATTAGTGTTGCTTATGCTATATCAAAAGAAGATAAACTTCCACTGGTAAGTTTAGGCTGGAGGTTTTAGCACACTTCTTTACAAATAATAATAAAAGCCAGTTCGAAAGAGCTGGCTTTATTTTTTTGGAAAAATATAGTTAGTTATTTGCCCTTAATCAATTGTTCTGAAGTAGTAGCTGATAGTTCAGGATTGGTGTCTGCCTGCAGCAAATCATCAAAATTTACATCTACCCGCAGTGCTTTAAGGCCAACAACACCCTGCAATTCTTCCAGATCCAGGGTTTCAATGCCGGGTCTAAGCAATTTTTTGTTTTGTAAAAACTCAATATACTCAGTGTACTCAGCAGCATCTTTTGATTGGGAATAAACAATGGCAATTTTGCCCGGCTGTGTCAGCCGTTCAGTAGTGTTTTTAATATGGGCTTTGTCAATCCGCTTTTTTACAATTTCATAGCGGATATTGTAGGCGCCATCCACATCAAACTTTCTTTCTTCTGTACGAAACAGAATAGACAGCGTTTGCCCATGCGATAATATTAATTGTGTGGTACATAAGGGATGGCTTAGTTCTTTTTCCAATTCATGAGCTACCCTTGCGGCTTTGGTCAGCACGGTAAGCTGCCACATTTTTAAATTCCGCAGGTATATCTCATCAAATTTTTTACGGGGAGAAATGGCCTGACCCATGTAAATATTAAACTCGAGACCATCGGTTACATACCGTTCGAAATAATGCGGATAAACTTTCTGGGCAGCAACCTGTTCTTTGTCTATAAACCGGGCAAGGGTATCATTAATACGGGAAACACTTTCTTCATACTCCTTGCGGTGATGGTACAACATACCGATTTGCGGATCGAGTGCTGCAAAATATCTTTCTACTTCATTCTTCATGGATGGCTCACTATTGTGCAGGTGATTAAACATAGCGACTACCTGCCCCTGCAAAAAATCCTGGATGCTCAACTCTTCACCGGATTGCAATACATCTGAAGCAGAAGCAATAAACTTATCTATTTTAAATTCTATTTCCTGAAGTAAAGGGATGGGCAGGGTTACCTGTGCTTTATTAATTACCTGCTGGGC
Source organism: Chitinophagaceae bacterium (assembly GCA_043768195.1). GTDB lineage: Bacteria > Bacteroidota > Bacteroidia > Chitinophagales > Chitinophagaceae > JJ008. Next base: position 2,462 of record JAYVKT010000360.1, read on the forward strand.
AAGTTCAAGCTGCTCTATAATATCTGATTGTATGGCCCTCGATCTTGCAACAGAAGAATTGCGGATATCAATAGCACCGTATAAAGGATGAACATCATTAAGGGCAATACGATCGATTTTTACCTCTTCTTTTTGATGCTTCTTTACAATATAATTTAATGCTGCTTCTGTAAACTTCCATTCAACAGCAGGCTGTACCGCCGTAAATTTTTTCTTGATTACCCTGTCCACTTCATTGTTCAGGTCTTCCAGGCTTTTTTCACAACCGAGTGTAAACAAAGGGATGGCGGGTTCAATTTTATTGATGTGTCCGGGCTTTAGCTGGTTATTGGCAGGTGACATTATTTCCAGCATCCCGATAATGCCAGTTTTGTTTTTTAGCGGGCAAATAATAAGGCTGCGGGCACCCTCCAAATGATAATATTGCAGACACTGTACGTTACTTAGTGATTGCTCATTTAATGTTTCAAATAAAAGCGGTTGGTTGCTGTCACGAAATAAAAGCTTACAGTAATCACTTATTTCATCTTTCTCCGCCGTGGATCGAAAATGCCGGAACAGGATACTATTGTTATTGTGCAAGTCGGAATAAACATAGTGATTATTTATTTTGAAAAAAGGAGTAACGCCTATAGTCAGATTTTTTAACCCAATAAGGCTTTGTACATAGGTTTCTAATTCGGTATAAACAGCGGCATCAGAAAAAGCATTAATATCCAGCAGGCGATTCTTAATCTGATTTATTACCTCCTGTTCAGTTACATCATTTACCCGAAGCACAGAAACACCTTCAAAAACAAATTTTTCCAATGGTATTTGTTCCATCAGCTCGGCCATCGTCATTATGTTATTGGTATGTGCATTCAAAATACTTTCGGGCAGTACAGGCATTTCACCAATAGGAACCACATCAATAAACCGGGCATCAATTCTTAATTCGAGGTAACGGGTAAGCCCGGTTTCAGCATCTGGAAAAGGATGAATAGACCTTGATGATTCAGGACTATTAACCCCAAGGTATTTTTTCAGAATCAGGCCGTAGGCAAATTGTAATTTTTCCTGGTTAAGGTTCACACCAATCGGCCCCTCGGGTACATTTATTTCGTTGGTACCGGGCTTTAGCATTGATTTAAACCGGGGCGAAGCATAAACCGCCTGGTGTTTGAAAGGGATGGCGACCCCGTACATAAAATTAGCCGTAGTAGGGGGGAAGACAGCAGATAACAATTCCTCAATCAGTTCGCTGTGGGGCAGCAGTAAATCAAGATTAGTAATGGTAGTCATCAACTCCGGATGTGCTTCAAACTCCTGTACCACATTTCCATAAAGTTTTTTCATGCCGGGGTTGCCTTCGGCAATATTCTTTTTCAATGCTTTTACCAATGGATAAAAGGAAAGGCGGCTGTTAAACAAGGCTTCATCAAAAAGTAAAGTTCCGTCTTGCATGGTTGTAATGGTTTAATGTATGTTTAAGTACGGACTTGTTCGAAAAGGAATGTATGTAAAGCTAACAAATAAGGTTTGTTTGAAAATACCCCGAAAGGGTTATAGGCAGAATAGAGTAGGTAAGCAGCATAAAAAACCGGGAGAGATTTTCTTCCCGGTATTAGTAAGCAGTTAGGTTTAGTTATTCTGTTATCTCAGTTGGCGCCCCAGGATTATTCCAAGCTTCAACTGGATGGTGAAAAAGGCATCGTTGTCTCTGGAGTCGCCCCGCTGGTCGTTAACATTTGGCACATCGCTGGGGTTCAGTTCCCCCTTTCTGCTGTGAAGTTGCTGTGCAATGGCTGCAAGGTTTACCGGCAGGTAATTATAAAATAAATTAGGGTCAATATAATTGGTGCTTACATCATCAAGATAGTCGGTGCGTAGGAAGCGGTGATTAATTTCTAACCTTGCATTGAACATGGGATTGATTTCATATTTCACTCCTAATCCGGCAGCAATATTAATTTGGTTGAGCTTGTAAGGGCTTCTGTCAGGATATTCGGCAAAGCCCTGCCCTTCAGTACGAAGCGGTTGTAATGAATACCATTGTCCGTTTAGTTTTGCCTGCGGGTCAAATGAATAATAACCCACACCAATTACTGCATAGGGGGAGAAGCTGGGCGGTTCTTCGCCATCATAGTCCTTAAACATCAGCGGATGCACTTCGAGTGCCAGTTGAAAATCGGCAATTTTACTTTTAAAACTAAGGTTGCGTTCGTAGCGGCCGGCAGTAGTAGAAGCTACATCTTTCAGAATGCTGTCGTACCCACTTACTTCTCCAAATGTACCTTCAAGCCGGAGGCCGATCATATTCTGGTACATAGCAAGTGCATAGAAACCAAAAGTGGGTTTGGCTGTTTTCCAGGTCAGGTCTTTAATAAAATTTTTGCCAATACCTTTTTTCCCGCCCACATCTGTAAGAGAGTTCATTACACCAAATTTGCCACCAATCTCAAACACAACGGCATTGTCATAATACTTATCGTTGTAAAAATAATATTGGGCTTTCAGGGGTTGACTAACTGCAAAGCTGCATAGCACCGACAATACCAGAAGTTTTCTCATCCTCAAACAAATTTTCTTTTAAATAGAATCTAAATGACGGTTTTTGTCAGAGGGGCTGGATTGGAGTAGGGGTCGGGTGCGGAAAACGAACGTTAAATGTATTGAATATTCAGAACTGGCAAAGTTTAAATTATTGTATCCGGGAAAAATATTTTAGCCTTGATTATGCTCAACATAAAGCAGGCACTGAAAGCAGCCAATCCTTAAAAATATCATACTAAAAAGCAACAACCTGATAAGCAACATAGCCGGTGGCGGTATCTTAACCCCTGTTTTGCTGAAAATACCGGCAGCCTTCTTGCAAACCACATTGCTCACATTTAGGGTTCCGGGCTATGCAGATATAGCGTCCATGCAATATTAACCAGTGATGTGCTTTATGAATAAGTGCTTCAGGAATATTTTTTACTAATTCTTTTTCTACTGCAAATGGTGTGGAAGCTGTCTGCGGAACCAAACCAATTCTTTTACTTACCCGAAATACATGTGTATCAACTGCCATATTCGGTTGCCGGTCAATAACAGAAGTAATTACGTTAGCTGTTTTTCTTCCTACACCGGGAAGTTGCACCAGTTCATCTACCGTCATGGGTATTTTGCCATCGAATTGTTCAATCACTTTATTGGCCATGCCAATCAGGTGCTTTGTTTTATTGTTGGGATACGAAATGCTTTTGATAAAAGGAAAGAGTTCATCAAAGGTGGCTTTGCTCATGGACGATGCATCAGGATATTTTGCAAAAATGGCCGGGGTGGTCATGTTCACTCTTTTATCGGTGCATTGCGCAGAGAGGATGACAGCAACTAATAATTGAAAAGGGTCATGAAATTCCAGTTCGGTTTCTGCAACCGGCATATTTTTTTCGAAGTAGTCAATAACGAACTGGTATCGTTCTTTGCGGGTCATGTTGCAAGATAATGGTGAATGGGCAATAGTGAATAGTGAATAGGCGGGCATAAAAAAGTCCCATATCGCTTTAAGCAATATGGGACTAAATCTTTTTAAGCTGAGTTGGTTAAACTACTGTACTTCTTCCGCAGCTTGTTCCCTTGCATAGTTTAGTACATTCAGTACTACTTCTGTGCGGGGCGATGCGGTAATTTTTTCTAACCGCTGCATCGAGACTTTAAGCACATTTAGTTTTTCTCTAAGTGTCCAGTCTTTTTCCAATGCAGTTTCAATAGCAGCCGCCTGTTCAGCAGAGGCTTCGTTGTACAAATACAATAAAAGATCCTCAGGAGTAAAATTTGTCATTTAGCAAACCAGATTAAGTGTCCAATAATAAGATGTGTCCAGTGGTAGCTGAGATATTAAAAACGTCCGTCATATTAACGGGGTCGGGTTTGCCTTATTGTGTATCTGGTACTAATTCTTTGTGCCGTTTGTTGCAGGATCGGGGTTTTCCGATATGATGAAGAGTTCCTCGTTATCTTTTTTCATCAGGTATTTTTCCCGGGCCGTTTTTTCAATCGTCCGGGGATTATTGACCAGGTTGTTAGAAGTAGTACGTAACTGTTTGATTTCTTTTGTGTAGTAAGCCTTGCTTTGCTGTAGTTTGCCCAGCTCGTTACGACGGCCTAACTGGGTTAAAAAATCGTTTTTATCCAAAAAAAGAAGGACAACGCAAAAAACCGCAAAGGAAATGAAATATTTATTTTTTATGAAGCCGGGGATGTGGGTTAGTAGTCTGTTCATAGTTTATAGTTAATGGTTCATAGTTGGCGGTTCATAGTTCAGAGATGTTTTTCCATGAACTATGAACCATTTGCCATGAGCTACTTCCCAAATTTAATCTTTCCTTTTGGATAAACGGCCGAGCTGCCTAATAATTCTTCAATCCGTATCAGTTGATTATATTTTGCTATCCTATCGGTTCTTGATGCAGATCCTGTTTTTATTTGCCCGCAATTTAGTGCAACGGCCAAGTCAGCTATAGTGGTGTCTTCTGTTTCGCCGCTGCGGTGACTCATAATGGTATTGTAGCCATTGTGCTGTGCCATGGTAACAGCGTTGATAGTTTCTGTAATTGTTCCTATCTGGTTTACTTTTACTAATAAACCATTTGCTGTACCGGTATCAATACCTTTTTGCAAACGAAGTACATTGGTTACAAACAAATCATCACCCACCAATTGTATTTTTTTGCCTACTTTATCGGTCAATAATTTCCAACCGGCCCAGTCATCTTCTGCCATGCCATCTTCAATGGAAACAATAGGATAATTTTTTACCCAACTGGCCCAGAAGTCAACCATTTTTTCTGAACTTAATTTTTTCCCATCTGATTTATGAAAGTGATACACTTTTTTAGCACTGTCATACATTTCGCTTACGGCGGGATCCATCGCAATCGCAATTTGAGAACCAGCTTTAAAACCGGCGGCACTGATGGCCAGCATTACCGTATCAATGGCTTCTTCATTGCTTTGTATGTCCGGGGCAAAACCACCCTCATCACCCACATTGGTGCTGTAGCCTTTTTTCTTCAATACG
>JAYVKT010000361.1:0-4192 GCA_043768195.1 Chitinophagaceae bacterium
ACCGAGCAACACATTTTTAGATTTGATGTCAAAATCTACGTCTGCTATCTCAATTGTTTTTTTATCCTTGTCATAAACAGGCTTGCCAACAAGATAGACCACTCCATCATTGGTGCCGGAGAATTTTATTTTGATAATCATTTTTTCAAATCCGCCACCGTAAATTTTGCAGTTATCAATGATGAACTTCTTTTTAATAAATCCTTTCTTAAAACTAAACTCTTTTCCTGCAAGGTTTTGGTTCATGATATTGCTTAATGAATCATAACTAAGTACCGCATCAAGAAAGATGCTGAAGCCTGGCTGACGGCTAAAGGAACCAATATTAGGGACTACAGATATTTGTTCTGCCGGTTTTTCAAAACTGATTACAGGCTTAGCAGAAAGACCCAGAAAAATGTTTAACGAATCGTTCAGCGCAAACATATTATTGATACGTACTTTTTGTGGATTCATTTTTAACCACCCAAGACCAGCTACACTATAAACTTTATTCAACTGATTCCACACCTGTTGAAAACGGGGTTTAAGATCAACCGACCCGTAACTTTTTTCCAAATCTTTTTTTGCAGCATCAAGTTCTGTTGTCAGCCCTTTCATTACCTGTTTGGTAATATCCTGTCCCCAGAAGCAAACCTCACATTTATCCAATGGCTGTGGTTCATTTCTTATGATGCCCAGTTTTACTTTAAAATCTGGTTGAATATTTAAAGAATTAGTAAACGAGACATTTACCCGCCTTTCGCCTTCGCTGCCATAGCCACAACGGCAGGCAGGTGTCCACGGAGAAATAACAGTACCACTTACGCAAACCCTGGTGGAGCCGATAATTTTATAATAGCCGGTGAAGCCAAGATTCATAGACATGCCAGACACTTTCATCTGCAACTTGCTTCTGCGAAAAACATACTTAAACCGGGTAGCACATCCCTCCTGCACCCAACCATCCGGATAGCCGGGTGAGGTGAAAAGGGTATCCACACTTTTCTCTGCCATTGTATAAACTGGCTTCAGGTTTATCTGAATGGGTATGTTGATTTCAGAACTGGGTAATGAATCTAACTTGAAATTGCCGGGAGACAAATCCGGGTTCTCCGGATTTATTTTTTGAGCATAAGATGTCACAACAATAAGTAACCCGGACAAAAAAAGAATTCCTTTTCTTTTCATACTTTCTTTTGAGGTTTCGCCGGTAAGAAAATAAGGCGGAAAGAAAACTTACCGACTTTCCGTCTTACCGGCTTTATTGCTTTGTAAAAATAGCCAAAGAATAGAAAAGAAATTGTGAAGATATTGCCCGGGTTATATTTTTTTGATTTTAGATATTGTTTGACTGGTCAGTTTAGTCGTCTTCTCCATATCCTTCTTAGCAAAATCAATCGCTGACTTTATCAGGTCTTTTACTTTTTTATTTCTATAGTCAGCCGGGGCGGTTATAGGAATATGTCGTATCAGATTTCCTGTTCCCTTTAATAATTTATGCGGGTCTGTAATTAATGTTCCTTTATTAAATCCTAAGTTCAGGTGATTGGTGTAAATTGGAATCATACAAAACGCATCGGCCAGTTTATCGGAAATGGAAAATACTGCCGTTAAAGCATGGGTATGATACAGCAGCTCATTACTATCTGGATAGATTTCAAGCAGGTACTCTCTCAAGTCTTTAAACAACTCTATGAGCTGACTTTCCTTAAATTCTAAATGAAAAAGAAAGTCGGGATGTATGCTGCGTAGTTTACTCATTGTATTTTTTAGCTCAGAGTTTAAAAGAGTGGAAGGAGAAAAAGAGATACTTTCTCATTTCCTCTTTTCCCTGCTTTAAACTTTTAGCTTAATTTTTTCTTCATACAAATACTATATTCTTCATTTCCGATATAAGGCCCATAGTTTGAAATATTGGTATAACCCAACTTTCCGTAAAGATGAATCGCTTCGGGCTGGTTGGTACCTGTCTCAAGCACCATAGAACTAATTTTTAATTCCGCAGCCCATTTTTCCAACTCGCTGAGTATGGCGGCGCCTATTCCTTTCCCCCTTTGTTCGTCGCACACATACATTCTTTTAATTTCCACAGACCCTTCGTCAAATTTTTTGAAGCAGCCACAACCTACAGCCTCGTTATCGAAGTAAGCTATCACCACTGTTGGAATGTTTTGAATCGCATTAAACCGGTTATAAAAAGTCTGTAAATCGCCATACCTGTCCAGCAGGTCTTTATCCAAACTTTCTACCAGCATATGAAAATCTGTATCATCACTGGTGGTTCGTTTTATTTTCAACATACTATTATCTGTCATCTCTTTTCATTGTCTTTTGTCTAAAATCTATCCTCTGTTCGCAGGGTTCTTCCAACCTTTACTTAATCGTTCTATCGTTCCATTTATTCTTTCTGTTCTGGTTTCAGGCCTCTTCGCTGTTACTATCCATTCTATATATTCCTTTTTGTTAGTAAACGAAAGAGCTTCGAAGTAAGCAGCTTCTTTTTTATTTTTCTTTAATGCAGTTGCCAAATCATCCGGCAGCTTTACGTCTTTAGTTTTTGCATCTATCCATTTAAATATCTCTCTTTCTTTTGGCTTTGCTTCTTTCTTTCTGTCCGCATTAGTTTTTGCACGGAAACCGAATGTGCTCCAGGTTTCATCAAATGAAATCAAACTTATCCAGGTTAGTTTATCGCCTTCGGCTAATAAACAATCCCAGCCTTTATCTCTTGTCAGGTCTGTTTGTATTTGGGAACTGCCTTTGGGATAATATACCCACACCGTTACTTCCGGTTTTACCAGTTTCATTACTTTACTCATTTCTTTTTCCATCTGTGCTTTGTTCAGCACAAACCAATGTACCTGATCATAATCTTTACCTGTATCAGTAATTTTTACCCCAGCTGGTAAACCTTCCAATCCTTTTTTAAAATTGGTTGGTGCATTCAATGTAAGCAAAGTGAATTTTGCTTTTATTTTTAATTTGTCGGCAATGCTGTTGGGCATGTTGGTTGCTTGGTATATTAAAATTAAGGTGGATTTGAGAAATGGGGTTATTGAATCTTGCTTTGAAGACCTCACCTAACCTCTCCTAAGGGGAGAGGAACCGGGCACAGCCCAAGCTTTTCAACGACCCAACTATTCTATGGGAAATTTCTGATAGGCAAGGGCTGTGCAAGGCGTTTCCCTCTCCACCCCGTGGAGAGGGATTAAGGGTGAGGAACTGCCAATTTTTCACCTTTACCCCTCACGGCATAATGATTGACTACCTACAGCGAACTCATTAAAACATAACAATATGGCAAAGATTATAGGAATTGACTTAGGAACCACCAACAGCTGTGTTTCCGTACTGGAAAACGGCGAACCGGTGGTAATTGCAAACGACGAAGGTCGCCGCACAACCCCGTCTGTAGTGGCTTTCCTCAAAAATGGCGAACGTAAAGTAGGTGACCCGGCTAAACGCCAGGCCATCACCAACCCGCATAATACCATCAGCTCGGTGAAGCGTTTTATGGGCCGCCAGTTTGATGAAGTGACCGAGGAAATAAGCCATTGGAGCTACAAAGTGGCAAAAGGTGACAATAATACTGTCAGAATTGACATAGATGGCAGGTTATATACGCCACAGGAAATCAGTGCAATGGTGCTCCAGAAAATGAAGAAAACCGCTGAAGATTACCTTGGGCACGAAGTGACAGAGGCGGTGATTACCGTGCCTGCTTACTTCAACGATGCACAAAGACAAGCCACTAAAGAAGCTGGTGAAATAGCCGGGTTGAACGTTCGCAGAATTGTGAACGAACCAACCGCAGCGGCTTTGGCTTATGGTTTGGATAAAGGAAAACATGACCAAAAAATAGCCGTGTTTGACCTTGGTGGTGGAACGTTTGATATTTCCGTACTTGAACTCGGCGACGGTGTATTTGAAGTAAAATCAACCAATGGGGATACTCACCTTGGTGGTGATGATTTTGATAAAGTGATAATGGATTGGCTGGCTGATGAATTTAAAAAAGACGAAGCCATTGATTTGCGCAAAGACCCGATGGCCTTGCAACGTTTGAAAGAAGCATCTGAAAAAGCGAAAGTAGAATTATCATCGTCTACCGAAACAGAAATAAACCTGCCTTATGTAACAGCAGTAGATGGTGTGCCGAAGCACTTGGTAAAAAAATTGACGAGAGCAAAATTTGAAAGCCTGGCGGATA
>JAYVKT010000362.1:0-2378 GCA_043768195.1 Chitinophagaceae bacterium
TAGCGAAATGCGTTGTAAAACACCCGTATACCTCAGCAGGGCAAGATTGAATGTGGGCAGGATACTAAGAAATAAACCTATCAAATAAAGTGTTACAGCCCGCTTGCATATCTTAACGATGATGGTTTTTGCGACACCTTTTTGTAACTGGCCACTCAATGAGAGTACCACAGACACACCTACAATAAAAATAAACGAAGGAAAAATAAAGTCGGTTGGCGTAATGCCGTTCCAGGTGGCATGCTCCAATGGGGCATAGATATTTGTTGCAATGCCAGGATCATTTACCAGGATCATCCCCGCCATAGTGATGCCCCTGAAAATATCCAGGGCTTCAATACGTGTTCCCTGGCCAGGAGATAAAACATTCACAGGGTTTGATTGCATCAATGGTTGGTTTAGATATTATTATTCACTGCCATTTAGTTAACAAATTTTAAGTAGTGGACATATCCGCCACGGCTGAAAATAGAGAAATTGATTTTACTTACAATTGACGACTCACCATTCACTTATTCAATCACTTTTAAATACCGTGCCATCCAATAGGGTAGCAGGTACTCATCACCAGCAAGTTCTGTTAAACCGTTTTCGCCATCATCCAGCTCGAAGGCATTGGAGTTATGACGGTGCATGGGCATTTCACCTGCTGGCAGTAATACTTCTGTTGTTTGATTCCTGAAATTTGGCGCCAGCAGTACAATGTCTTTTCGCTGCGAATTTTTTATATTCCAGCGAACAAGGTCAATGGGAAATTCTTTCAAATGCCAGAACACGGAGGGCTCATCATAAATGCCTGCCGTGGCAAATGTGATAAGATTCCACAATGCATTTCTTTCTGGCTTTTCAATCTGCCAGTGGTCTGTAATTACCCATTTGTATTGCTCCTGCAATTCAGTCGTAAAGGCATACCGGTACAAGGGCCAGTAAGTTAAAAATGCCATCTCATCATCGGAGTGGTTCCAGCCACCAACACCAAGGTCGATGCCCATGCGGAAGGTACCCGGTGTTTCTTTTATTTTGGTGTAACTCACCATCATATTTTTTACATAGCCAAATTCGTTGATCAGTTTGTAGGCTTCTGTTTTGTACCTTTCTTTTCCTGTTAAGGCGTATCCCAGTTGGAGGCCTGCGAGTATATGCGCACTGCCCAGTTTCCTGTCTTCCACAGATTCTGGGAATGAATTGATGTACTCCGGATTCCACCTGCCCCACAAAGTAGGTTTGCCATTGGCATCAATAAAATAATAATTGTTGTCAATGATGTGGGTAAGAATCTTGTCAATAAAATCAGCTACCCTTTTATGTTCACTTTCCGTTTCTGCCACCATTTCGTTCAACACAGATGCAATAAAAATATAGCCAACAAATTCATCACTGCTGGTAGTGCCTTTCCATTCCCACTCAGGGTCCTGCGAATTATGCCATGCCTCCGGATCAGAATTTTTATAGCCCTTGCGTTCAAAAGTTCTTGCCGGAAAATTTTTTAAAGGATTGATGGAGATGATTCTTTCAAATGCTTCAAATGCTTCCCAGGCATAGCGTTTTGCATTTTTATCTTTTGTTACGGAATAACGGAATGCCTGGCTGCCCAGATAAAAAGCAGACCATAAACCATCATTGTCGGTATCCGTCATTTGGGCGGTACTAAGGTCGCCGGGTGATAGTAATGTAACATTAGAAATAAAGCCGTAGCGGATATGGCGTTGCCTGATATTGTCCTGAAAATAAGTCGCCTTGTCTAAAAATGTCTCGTTGATAAATTCAATCTTGTTCAACCCGGTTGGTGTTAATACATAGGCATTGCCTTTGGTGTCGGCAGCAATGTCTGTAACCATATCTTCATTCAGCCATCTTTTAGAAGCATAGTATCTGTAACTTCCTGAAGGCTCTTTCATAAAGGCACCCATGGCCGAACCTGCCCATACTTTATTATCAATTACCTGCAGGCAACTAACATTTTCAACAGGTAGTTTTGTTTGTAGTGAAAAGCTTGAATCGCCGGTAAATTTATTGATGCCATAGTAACCCTTTGCAGTGCCCAGCACAATTTCATCACTTCTGAAAGCCATTGCCTGCAAGCCTTTGCTCTTGTGCAGTGTTATAAAATGATTGCCTGATAACTGGTAAACAGCAACTGCACTCAGGGCATAAAAAATACCATTGTTCACCTGCACACCCAGTATTTTATCCGTAGGTTTTGTAATGTCTGTAAGTTTGTAATTGCTGCAAAGCGACACGGCATTTGTACCCACCAACAATATGCTTCCGTCAGTTGCCACTGCAAACTGATTATACTTTCCTTCTGACAACACTTTATAGGGAACACCGGCATAACCATTGGTGAGCCATTTATCTTCATACAAATAAAATAAATG
>JAYVKT010000363.1:0-2105 GCA_043768195.1 Chitinophagaceae bacterium
TGCCCATCTTTAATGGTGATAACCCTGTTCTTACCCACTTTACCGCAGTGATGATATTTAATAGACAAATGATCACTGGCGGAGCTTTGAGTTAGTTTCAGACTTTTAACAGTATTCATATCCCCACCGTATTGCTGTAATATTACTTTGTTGTTCAGGGAAATTTCAAAACCTTCACCACCGGGTTTTGGAGAAAAGGAAAATAGAGTTGTGCAAATAGCAATTAAAGCTATTGTTTTGCTGCTAATTGATTTCATAACATGGCATTTTAAGATTAAAGAAAGAGTGAAGCAATTGACAGCACAAATGAACGATGCTAAAAGGAGGAATTGAAATTGCTTTGACGAATGGGGGAGTGGGCTTGATGTAGGGCAGGAAAAAGATAAGCAAGATTACTTTTTACTCTTTTTGCTAAACAGGAAAATCAGTAAGGTAATCACTAATAAACCTAAAGACCCATATACAAGATAGCTAAACGGCATAAACTTTTTCTCCTTCAAATATATGTTTCTTATTTTCATGCAAGATTATAAAAGCTATGCAACGCCTGAAACCCGATGTAGATATTGTTCTTGATATTTTGAAAGCAGTGTTGGAAGCTCAGCCGCTATCTTCATTTACCCAAAGTCTGCTGCACCAGTACCAGGAAAGAGGAGGGCTGAGTAAAAAACAGTTGGAAGGGCTATTTAGTAAGGCGACTAAAGTAAAAACAATTCCACCTGGTAAAATGGCCACTTTAGAAGCAATTATTTTACGAAAACACTCGAAACATAAATCTGAGTTGCCAGCCACAGCACCGTTGTATATTAAAGATGAAGAGGCAGGTAAAATGATTGAAGATATACTGGCAAAATATCCACAACATAAGAGGGTATTATTTTTTAAATCAAAGTATGATAATAATGAAATCTTTTCTGCAAGTGAAAAGACAGAGTTGCAGAAATTTCATAAACTCCTGAAGTAAAGTATAACCTCATTTCTTTATTTCCACTGCCTGTTACAGTTGTACCACAAAGAGGCAAAAAGCCTGGAAAAAAGTAACTTGTAGCATCAAAAGGCAACCTGTTGCAATTATATTCCGATATATCAGCTAAACACAACCAAGATTTGCTATCTGCAGATGAACTGACTTATCATGTTGAGGCATGTGCACTTAACAAGAGAGGGAGCCAGAAAGTATTATACAGCTCTTTCTACGGCTATGCTATGGCTATTTGCGACAGGTATGCAAACAAGCAGGAAGATGCGGTGGAAATCCTTAATGACGGGTTCTTGAAAGTTTTCAAAGAGATACATCATTATAAGCCGGCTTATGCCGATGTGGTCAGTTCTTTTAAAGGATGGCTGCGGAAAATAATGGTTTATACTGCTATTGACCATTTTCGTAAGAACCATAAACACAGAATGGTTACTCAATTAGACACGGTGGTGTACCAGGTGGCGACGGTAAGTGAAGATGCTATTGATAAATTATCGTATGAAGAGATCATCAGGGCTGTACAGGACTTGTCGCCCGGCTACCGCACCGTTTTTAATTTATTTGTGATAGAGGGGATGAGCCATGAAGAAGTAGCGGATCAGTTGGGGGTTTCAATCGGTACTTCCAAGTCCAACCTTTCCAAAGCAAGAAAGCAGTTACAGAAAATATTATTTAAACAAAACGAAATACAAGTTGCCAAAAATGCAGTTTGATAAATTTGATACAAAAGCAAAACAAGCCGCTGACCACCATCATCCGGCTTATGATGAACAGGCCTGGGCAAAAATGGAAAAATTGCTCGACAAACATCTGCCACAAAAGGAAGATAACAGGAGAAGGTTTCTTTTTTTTCTGCTGCTCTTTTTGGGTCTGGCGGGTGGCGGCCTTCTGATAGCCAAGCCATGGGATAATAATAAAGCTATTGCTGCTGCAGAACAAACTGTTCAACAAAAGCAAACAACTAATTTGCCATCAACTACTGCGACAGATAAAGAAAAAAATAGCAGCGATAATACTGTGGCAATAACAAGTGATGCCTCACAAAGAAGTGCTGCCAGCGAAAATAAAACATCATCCCCTGATATTTCTGTAACAAAGCAACCATCGGCACAAGCCGATAATAAGC
>JAYVKT010000364.1:0-3330 GCA_043768195.1 Chitinophagaceae bacterium
TAAATCCAGCTTCTGAACAATTATCGTTTGCCCTACGTACAGTTGCAGAATTACTGGGAGCAAGTGAAAATACACCAACCCTTTTAGGTATTATACCCAATTTGAATTTAAACTCATTGTTGGTCTCTATAAACCGATAATCCCTGTTCCTTTCAGGTAAAAAATCGTCCGGAACAAATATGCCGTATATTAATTTGTACTCAAATGCATCAACCGCTGGAATTGCTCCGGGATTACTGATACTTCCGCCTGTAAACTCATCAAAATTTATTGATGTTGAAAGATTGGTAGCACTACTATAGTCTATCATAGCACCGGTAGCAATATCAGTTAATCTGGTTGGAGATAAAAACTCCAACCAGACTGTATCATTGATGCTGATGCTATCTATGTCAGGATATGCCTTAATATTTGTTGCAAAGGAATATTGCTGAACCACACAGTTTTTACTGCAAGAAGCATACACAGTTGTGCAATAAATAATCAGTATTAAAATCTGTTTTAGCATAGATTAATAATTATATGCCCCAAATAAAGCAATTACCTGGACACCTTGGTTATTTCCATTAACCAGTACTCTTTCCCTCCCGAGTCTCACAAACTTAATGCTTCTAAGCCGATGTCTCACTGCCCAGCCTTGTGTATGGAGTGGACCCGGCGTTTCTCTTTAATGAAACTGTTAAACTTATATCTGCTAATTCACAATAATTAAATGTTTTAATACTCTATAACAAGTTCGGGCATTTATCGCTTTATCATCATTAGCTAATTTACAATTTATGCTACCAATTGAGAGGACGGCGAGTGACACAGCATCAAACGCACAAGACCATCTGACACATCGCCTGAAAAACTTCAATGATTAAGGCACCCCGCAAGGGAAAAAAAATGTCGCAGATATTGAACCACATAGATGCAATAGGAACATAGAAAAACACATAGATTTTGCACAACTATGTTTTTTTCTATGTGTAACTCTGTCCTATGTGGTTCAAATTGATTGCCTGAGATACTGCGACAATTTTAAATACACCTTTGTAAATTCACCCGGTACTTTTTTCTAAACATCCCGTTAAAATACGGTATCTGGCGACACAAGCTTATCCACAGCGTATAATAAAGAAACGTGGCACTGCGTTTGAACGATTGGTCGGTTACTTATTTTAGCCATGATACTACCCTTAGAAAGATTTTTGTGCGGGCAGGCACCTGGCGGTTATGAAAACACAAATACCTGATGAAAAACTTAGTTATTCTCACCTCCGTTTTATTAGGAAGCAGTTTATTGGCTTCTACTATTACTACTACAGAAAGGACCAAAGCCAATAAACGGTTTAGCTGGAATGCCAGTGGCCCTGTTGGCACCATTTTCATTACTATAGATAAATCGGACTATGAGCTGCATGTGTATGATGACAAAGGCTGGTATGCCACCTACCCGGTAGTGTTTGGCAATAACACCCTGAGCGATAAAAAAATGGAAGGCGACAAAAACACCCCGGAAGGCACTTTTCGCATTACCGCAAAAAGAGTGCATGATAAATGGTGCCGCTTTCTTTCTATTGACTACCCTACGGCAGATGACCGGGAAAAATTTAATAAACGAAAAGAAAAAGGTGAGATACCGGCTAATGCCAGTATTGGCGGTGGCATCGGCATACACGGGGTTTGGCCGCATGAAGATTTTGTAATTGACCGGTATAAAAACTGGACACTCGGCTGCATTTCCATGAAAAACGATGATGTAAAGGAACTCTACGGCTTCACTACAGCCGGAACAAAAGTGACGATTAAAAAGTAGATTTTTCAGCCATAGATTTTCACAGAAGAATACAAGCAGAACCTGTCTCAAAAGTATTTTTGAAATGATTTTTACGCAAAGCCGCCAAGACGCAACGGTTGATTTTCTGGAAGTTTTCTTTGCGCCCTTGCGCCTTTGCGAGATTTAAATTGCCTTTTGAGATGCCTTCCAGATAAATGGTTGCTGCCCTTACAAATATTTTTCCTACTTATTATTTGCCATCAAAAACCTTTCCACTTCAATTCTCCATTTTCCAGGATCGTTTTGCACCAATGATTCATGACCGGCCCGATCATACACTACTAATTTTTTATTGGCAGTAGCAATAGCTGCATAAACTTTATCAGTTTCATTTTTCCTTACATAATTATCCAAAGCTCCCCATTGCATCAGCACCGGGCAGTTTACTTTCTTTACATAAGAAGAAGTTTTATGTTTAAAGCCATTAAAGCCTCTTTCAATTCCCATCCACCAGGTAACAAAAAAACCAAATGGTTTTTCAGGCAATCCCTGAAAACCTAATGCCCTTGCCCTTGCCTGCAAATGTGATTGTAAAGAAGCGAAAGGCATTTCCAATATTAATCCTGCCGGTTTCAGATTATAATCAGCAATAGCTTTGGCTACCACTACTGCCCCCATAGAACTTCCCCAGAGAAAAATATTTTTCTCCCCTTTGCCTGCCACATAATCATAGGCCAGTTTTACTTCTTCCGATTCCCTGATACCGATAGTAGTTGTTTGTCCGCCGCTGTTGCCATGTGCCCGGTAATCTACCAGCAGTACATGATAACCCAGGTAGCGAAATTCATCTGCTTCATTTAGCAACATGCCTTTGTTGGCGGTAATGCCATGAAAAAGAATTACGGTACCTTTTGATGCAGTATCTGCCCGGCCATACCAGCAATCAATATCAATTCCTTTTTCTGTTTTAAATGTTATGGTATCAAAAGAAAAAGTTGGTACGTTGGTAATAATTGATTTTGCCTGCCTGGGCCCGGAGAAAAGCCTCCATGTTTTTACAAAAATATTTTTTGAAGAAGGAGTGTTTCGAAGTGAGGGGTCGGTGTAAACATGGGTCAGTTTGTAGGCATAAAGCGAAGCACTGATATTGATAAGTACAAATTGTACAATCAGCACCCACAAAATCCAACGGACGTAAGGGGGTATTTTAAGCCTGGGTTTGCTTTTTTGCATTAACGGGTTGCTGATCTTTAAATGAGGATAGCGGCCAAAAGTAATTTTTACAAAGCATAACAGCTACAAAAATGTAAAAATTTTTATCAGGAAACGGGGCATTTTCTTCATCAAAGTAGCAACCGCATAGTTTCTTCAGAGAGATGTATGTTTTCAATCCCTATGACCTGATTAGAAAAACCTGTTAAAGCAGCCTATCCCCTGACATGCGGTGCAAGCGGTGCTGCTTTAGTTTTTACAGTCCTGATTTTTGTTTGATTTCAGAAGGAATGGCATTCTTGTTTACGATAATGGCCAGTGTCCGCATTTTGAAATAATCTTCCCGCATCCACATA
>JAYVKT010000365.1:0-3031 GCA_043768195.1 Chitinophagaceae bacterium
TGGTCATTCAGCGGTAGTCCTCGCTTTTGCCACTCAATCCAATTCACATACTCAGGTGCTACACGATGTTCTTCCATCGTAATACAATCATCTACCGGGCACACTAACTGGCAAAGATTGCAGCCGACACAGTCTTCTTCTTTAATAGTGTATTTGTTGTAAGGCTTGCCATATTCTAAATTGATGGACTGATGAGAAGTGTCTTCACAGGTAATGTAACAAAGACCGCAGTGAATACATTTGTCCTGGTTTATTTTGGCGATGTGATGATAGTTGATGTCGAGGTCTTCCCAGTGAGTGATGGTGTCAACAGATTTGCCAATAAAATCATCCAATGTTTTAAATCCTTTTTCATCCATCCAGTTGTTTAATCCTTCGCACATATCTTCTACAATACGGAAGCCATGTTTCATAGCAGCAGTACAAACCTGTACATTACTTGCACCAAGCAACATAAATTCCACTGCATCTTTCCAGGTGCTGATGCCGCCGATGCCGGAGATAGGAACTTTTTTTGTCAATTCATCTTGCGCAATCGTAGTTAAAAATTTTAATGCAATTGGTTTTACTGCAGGGCCGCAATAACCACCGAACACCGATTTGCCAGCGACATAAGGATTGGGAACCAGTGTATCCAAATCAATTCCCGTTACTGATTGTATGGTATTAATTAATGACAACGCATTGGTACCAGCCTTCACCACCGAACGACCAGTTGGAACAACCGAATGAACATTGGGAGTGAGTTTTGTTATCACCGGAAGGGTGGCGGCCTCCATCACCCATTCCACCACCATGCAGGCAATCTCCGGGTCTTGCCCAACGGCGGCGCCCATTCCTCTTTCTGTCATGCCATGCGGGCAACCAAAGTTTAATTCGAAACCATGTGCGCCGGTGTCTTCACATTTTTTAATTAATTCATGCCAACTCTTTTTATCATTGTCCGCCATCAGTGAAACGATCATGGCCCGGTCGGGAAATAATTTTACACATTCTGCAATCTCTTTCAGATTTATTTCTAGTGGCCGGTCACTTATCAGTTCAATATTATTAAAACCCATTACTCTTTGTCCGCCAAAATCAACCGCTGAATATCTCGACGAAACATTTTTCACCTGGCTTCCCAATGTTTTCCAAACCACACCGCCCCAGCCGGCTTCGAATGCACGGAGTACATTGTATTTTTTATCCGTCGGCGGTGCACTGGCGAGCCAAAATGGGTTAGGGGAGTGGATGCCGAGGAAGTTTGAACTAATATCTGCCATAAGGTTATTTTTTACCACAAAGGCCACTAAGTTTTTACACAAAGCACACAAAGGCTTAGTGAACTTTGTGTTGTATTTCTTTTGTGTTCTTTGTGGTTAATTAATTTTCAAATAAGAAAGAATTGCCTTCGCCCCATCTTTCCCCGCCTGTACCGCATCTACTACTTCCTTACCACCATTTACTGCATCGCCACCGGCAAATACTCCTTTTATGTTGGTAGCACAATTATTATCTATAACAATTTTCCCTTTTGAATTTTGAATTTTGAATTTGTCAACTAATTTTTCAAACGGCACCTGCCCGGCTGCTTTAATCACCATGTCAACATCAAACGTAAACGTTTCACCAGTATCAACAGGGGAGCGGCGGCCACTTGCATCCGGTTCGCCAAGTTTCATTTTACTGCAAACAAGCTGTTTTACTTTTCCCTGTGCACCTTTTACTTTTTGTGGGGCGGCCAGCCAGGTTACTTCGCAACCATCCAGCATGGCAATGTCTAATTCATGTTTAGTGCAGGGCATTTCGGCTTCGGTGCGGCGATACAGCATGGTTACTTCTTTGGCACCTAATCGTTTTGCCTGTGTAGCTGCATCTATTGCTGTCATGCCCATACCTATGACAGCGACCTTATCACCAACTGGCACAGAACTATATCCTTTACTTCTTATTTCATAAATAAATTCAATGGCATCAACCACACCTTCCAATTTCTCTCCGGGTATATCCAACTGTCTTGCCACACCTACACCAATACCGAGATAGACAGCATCAAATTCTTTTTTTAATTGTGATAATGTAATGTCTGTGCCGAGTTCCTGGTTATATTTTACTTCAATGCCGCCAATAGAAGTAATATAGTTTACTTCGTCTTCGCAGAATTGTGGAGTGACTTTGTAGGCTGCAATGCCATACGTCATTAATCCACCGCCTTTACTCTCTTTTTCATATATCGTTACATCAATTCCTTCTTTGGATAAGGAGTGGGCACAGCTTAATCCGGCAGGGCCTGCACCAACAATAGCAACCTTTTTTCCCACCGATGGTTTTCTTTCAAACAATTGCCAGTTTTCCTTCATAGCCTTCTCTGTGCTATATCGCTGGAGTTTTGCAATGGGAATAGGTTCTTCTTCCAGTAAATTATATACACAAGCTCCTTCGCATAATTTTTCTACGGGGCAGACTTTGCTGCAACCCGCACCCATAATGTTGGATGAGAAAATTGTTTTAGCAGAGCCTTTTATATTTTCTGTTGCAATCTGTTTGATAAACTTTGGAACATCTATACTTGTAGGGCAACTTTTCATGCACGGCGCATCATAACAAAATAAACAACGATTAGCATCCACTTTAGCCGCAGTTATGCTTTCATACGGTGGGTGAATGTCGGCGAAGTTTTCGGCGTATTGTTCGGTAGTTAACCTGTTATTAGTAATTGACATAAAATATTTTTACCGCTGAGAACATGAGTTAGAAGAGATATCGCAGAGAGACTCTGCGTTTCCTTTGCGTTCTCCTTTCTCTGCGGTGATAATTTATAGTTCCGTTAGTTTCCCATAAGTCTCAGGTCTTCTATCTCTAAAAAATTGCCACACATTTCTTACTTGCTCAATCATATCCAAATCAAATTCGGAAATCAACAGCTCATCATTATCTTCTGAAGCCTGTGCAAATATTTGTCCTCTTGGGTCAACGAAATAGGAACTGCCATAAAACTTACCGAGGTTCCAGGGCTTTTCTTCGCCAACCCGGTTGATGCAACCCATAA
>JAYVKT010000366.1:0-3417 GCA_043768195.1 Chitinophagaceae bacterium
TACAGAAAAGTAAAAGCCAAAGGCAAAGAGCTTTATCAAATAGTATTAGATACCACACCATTCTATGCAGAAAGTGGTGGACAAGTCGGCGATAGAGGTTTACTGACTATTGACCATTCACCATTCACCATCATTGATACTAAAAAAGATAACGACCTTATCATTCACTTCACCGAAACAATTCCTGCCGATTTATCAGGTGAAGTAATTGCCAAAGTAGATGCCTCAAAAAGAAAGAACACTGAACTCCATCACTCAGCTACTCACTTACTTCATGCCGCTTTAAGAAAAGTACTGGGAAATCATGTTGCCCAAAAAGGCTCGTTAGTAAATGAAGAGCATCTTCGTTTCGACTTCTCGCATTTTGCCAAAGTAACAGATGAAGAAATTGAGAAAGTTGAAGCAATTGTCAACGAAAAAATAAGAGAGAATATTCCGGTAATCATTAAGTCAATGTCGAAAGATGAGGCAACAAAACTAGGTGCCATGGCATTGTTCGGAGAAAAATATGGAGATGTGGTTAGAGTGGTTATTATTGACCCCAACTACTCCGTAGAATTATGTGGCGGCACCCATGTAGGCGCAACAGGAGAATTGGGTTTATTCAAACTAACTAATGAGTCAGCCGTCGCAGCCGGTGTACGACGGGTGGAAGCAGTTTGTGGTAAGCAGACGGAAGATTATGTAAATAAAGAATTAGCTATACTGAAGGCAGTAATCCAAACACTCAAAAATCCAAAAGATATTGAAAATGCACTTCTTGATTTAATTGAAAATCGAGATGAGCTTAAAAAAACAAAAGAGCAATTAGAAAAACTTCAGGCTCATGCTACTCTTGACAGACTTGTATTAAAAAGGTCAATGATTGGGGCTACTGCTTTTTATCAGGATATAATTATTAATGTTGACAATAATGTATTAAAAAGGATTTACACAGAATTAAATATTAAAGACAGAAAAGAAAATGTAGTTACACTCTTATTAAGTAGCAAAAATGATAAGGCATATGTTTTGCTTGGCTGTTCTCATGGCTTCAAAGGGTTTGACTGCAACAAAATTGTCAAAGAGAAAATAGCAAGTTTAATAGACGGCGGTGGTGGTGGGCAAAAGTTCATGGCAGTTGCTACCGGGAATGATTCAGGAAAATTTGATAGTATTATTAGCCTTGTTAAAGAAGCTCTTAACACCCCCCTTTAGGGGATGGGGGCTAAAAGGTGGGGGCGGAGGGCAAAAAACACTGGCAACAGCAGGCGGACAAGATAGCAGCAACCTCCGCCAGGTTATTGAAGCAGTAAAGAAGCTACTATAAAATTCAGGGACGGAATATTATATCATCATCATCGTCAAAATTCTTTTTTTGCGACATAATCTTACGGTTCTCTTTATAAATTTTGAGTCCGAAAATAATAACACCAATACAAATGGCCATGCTAATACCGGCAAGAATATAAATCATAATTTTTTTTGGAGATTTCTAAATTTCCCCCTCAAATATGGGATTTTTAAATTTACTTTCAATACTACTTTACGGGTAGTAAAAATACTGTCACACTACTGGTATGAATATCATTATTGAAACAGAACGGCTGCTGCTCCGCACTTTCACCGGGGATGATGCCCCACTTATTTACAAACTCAATTTAGATCCGGTTGTAACCCGCTACACCGGGGATCCGATAAAGGATTTCAACCATGCACAGCAGGTACTGGTGCAAGCAATTTTGCCCCAGTATGCCTTATATAATTATGGCCGCTGGGCGGTGCATATAAAACCCGGCATGCAGTTTATTGGCTGGTGCGGACTAAAAAACAGACCCGAAAAAAATGAAATAGACCTCGGTTACCGGTTTATAAAAGATGCCTGGGGTAAGGGCTATGCCACCGAAGCGGCTAGTGCCTGCCTCCATTATGGATTTAAAAAACTAAACCTGCATCGCATAGTTGGCAGGGCAATGCCCGAAAACATAGGGTCAATAAGGGTATTGGAAAAATGTGGGATGCAATATGTTGGCGAAGAAGTGGTAGATGACCATCCGGCAAAAACTTACGAAGCATTCAATCCGTTCATCCAGCCATAATGCCCTTCAAAAATTGAACTGGGTTTAACATTTCCGAAACATTTCGTATTTCCGAAAATGTATTTATATTTGACCTACGAAAGTAAACGTAGATAACTAATAAAATAATTCTGTATGAAAAAAATTTGGGTAAAATTTTCTGGCTTTGCCATCGCAGTAGCGTTACTGGCACCTGTTTCCCTGCTGGCTCAAAATGATGAAAAAGGGGATAAGGGCGACAAGGATGTAAAAGAAAAAAAAGAGGTGCAACAAATCGTCATCAACCGTAAAGGGGATAAAGATGAAAAAATAGTGGTAGAAATAAATGGTGATAAGATTACCATTAACGGAAAACCGCTGGAGGAATACAAAGACAAAAATGGCGACATTAGTGTGCGGCTTAACAAGATCAGGGACTTGGAATTTCTGACCAGGGTTCCCGGAGCAGGTGTTAATTGGAATAGTAATACTGAGGGGGTTAGAGTTTTTACTAATGATGCCAACCATGCCATGCTTGGCGTTACAACAGAAAAAACAGAAGAAGGGGCAAAAATAAATGCCATTACTAAAGAGAGTGCTGCTGAAAAAATTGGCCTGAAAGAAGGCGATGTGATAACAAAAATTGGTGACATGGAAATTGAGGATCCCAATGATCTTACTACCGCCATAAAAAAACATAAGCCGGGAGATAAAGTAATTGTTACTTACCTGCGGGATAAAAAGGAGCAAAAAGCATCAGCCGAATTAACCAAATGGAAAGGCACAACAGGGGTTTATGAGTTTAAAATGAATCCATCAGATATGAACCTTGATTTTGAAAGGATGATGCCACGGATGCCAAGGGTGCCCAATGCACCAGGTTTTAGCTGGTCGGGCGGGGCACCCAAGCTTGGTCTGTCTGTTCAGGATACTGATGATGGTAAAGGAGTAAAAATTATTGAAGTGGATGAAAAAAGCAACGCCGAAAAAGCCGGCCTGAAGGCAGATGATATTATTTCTCATATTGATGATAAAGAAGTGAACACCGTAGATGAAGTGTCGAAACTGATAAAAGAAAAAAAAGATAACCTGACAGTTCGTTTCCAGTTAACCCGGAACGGCAAGCGGCAGAATATAGAGGTAAAAATGCCCCGTAAAATAAAAACAGCCGACCTGTAAAAATATTTATAATAGTTCTCTGGTGTGTGTAATGCCCCCTGTTTTATACGGGGGGGTATTTATTGGGTGCATTTAAAATTGTCGCAGATATTGAACCACATAGAAGCAATAGGAACATAGAAAAACACATAGATTTTACACAGCTATGTGTTTTTCTATGTGTAACTCTGTCCTATGTGGTTCAAATTGATTGTCTGAGATA
>JAYVKT010000367.1:0-5075 GCA_043768195.1 Chitinophagaceae bacterium
GTTCTCTATCCGGTGATACTGCTTTTTTATATGCGGTTGCTGCAAAAACCTTTCTACTTTTTTCCGAAGCTGGCCGCTGCCCTTTCCGGGTATTATCTCCACCTCCCGTATCTTTTTTTCGATCGCATCATCAAATGCCTGTTGCAGCGCATCGTCAATAGCCCGGCTGTTGTTATAGATATGATGCAGGTCAAGTTTAATCCGGGTCATTAGTTTTAATTGAAAAAACTGCTAACAAAGCGGCTGTTGTTTTTTAATAATCATATGCTACCCGCAATCCCTCAGCATCCAGATGGATAAATTCTGTTTTGTCATCAATCATATTTTTAATTCTGAAAATATCTTTCACTGCATTAGGCACTTCAATTTTAATCACATCATCAATTTTTGAGCCTGCAGGCCTCTTCTTAAATATTTCGTCCAATACTCTCCGGGGAATATTATCCTGATTAATTGGAGTACGGGTATCTTTTCTGTTGCCGTTAGCATGATAGATTGCTGTCGACCTGAACAAACCATTGAAAGTAGCAGTCCAGTCGCCGCGGCATTTAGTCCAGCGAACATTTATGGCATTGGGATAATCTCTTTGAAAAGCAGATCTTACTTTGGCAGGCTGGTTTTTAGAAACTTTACCACAACCGCTTCCTCCATCTACACCATCCCAAACTTTGCGGTCATGTTCATCGTTTTTTACTTTATCCTCTTTTTCCTTGTCCTTATCTTTTGAGTTTCCGGCATTATCATTTTGCGAAACATTTCCCTTATCCTTTTGCTTGTCTTTTCCCTTATTACCACTGTTACCCTGGGCAATTACAGAAACACTCAATACAATTGCAGTCAGAATAAAAAATAATTTTTTCATAATATACATTTTAAAAAAAGATGATATAATTAGATCTATGGTTGTATGCCGGGATTACATATTTCTCCGGTATTGCCCCCCCACTTCATAAAGTGCATGAGTAATCTGCCCAAGTGAACAATGCTTTACAGTTTCCATCAACTGAGCAAAGAGATTTCCATTATTAATAGCCACATTTTTTAATTCAGTCAGCTCTTTTTCACTTTTAGCCTCATTCCGTTTCCAAAAAGCTTTTAAGGTTTGTATTTGCTGTTCCTTTTCTTCCGTAGTGCTTCTAATTACTTCCGTTGGTAAAATGGTTGGGCTTCCCTTTTTATTTAAAAAAGTATTGACGCCTACCAGCGGTAATTCACCGGAATGTTTCTGGTGTTCATAAAACAAACTTTCTTCCTGTATTTTATTTCGCTGATACATTCTTTCCATGGCACCGAGTACACCACCCCTTTCTGTAATACGGTCAAACTCTGTCAATACAGCTTCTTCTACCAAATCTGTCAGCTCTTCAATCAAAAAAGAACCTTGATTGGGGTTTTCATTTTTAGCAGTACCCAATTCCCTATTGATAATTAATTGTATGGCCATTGCCCGGCGAACACTTTCCTCCGTTGGTGTGGTGATTGCTTCGTCATATGCATTAGTATGAAGAGAATTGCAGTTATCATAAATGGCGTACAATGCCTGTAATGTTGTTCTGATATCGTTGAAATCAATTTCCTGTGCATGTAAACTTCTGCCCGATGTTTGAATATGATACTTCAGCATTTGGCTGCGTTTGTTGGCTTTGTATTTATATTTCATTGCCTTTGCCCAGATGCGTCTCGCCACACGGCCAATCACACTATACTCAGGGTCCATGCCATTACTGAAAAAGAAGGAAAGGTTAGCAGCAAAATCATCAATATTCATTCCACGGCTTAAATAGTATTCTACATAAGTAAATCCGTTTGATAAAGTGAATGCTAATTGAGTGATTGGATTAGCCCCCGCTTCTGCAATATGATAACCGCTGATAGAAACAGAATAAAAGTTTCTTATTTTCTGGTTGATAAAATATTCCTGCACATCTCCCATCAACTTCAATGCAAACTCTGTAGAGAAGATACAGGTATTTTGAGCCTGGTCTTCTTTTAAAATATCTGCCTGTACAGTGCCCCTTACCTGGGTTAGTGCTTCGGCTTTTATTTTTTCATACACTTCCTTGGGTAAAACATCAGCACCTGATAAGCCAAGTAGTCTTAAGCCTAACCCATCATTTCCTGCAGGCAATGCGCCTTGTAGCTCTCCATTTTTAGGAGTCACCGGTTTACCATCTGTACCAATATAAGTCGGCAGTTCGCCTGCATTATATTTTGCTTCAATGATCTTATTTACTTCATCCTTTAAATTATTGGCAAGGATATATTTCTCACATTGCTGGTCAATGGCGGCATTCATAAAGAATGCAAGCAGCATCGGTGCAGGGCCATTAATGGTCATGGATACAGAAGTCTTTGGGTCGCAAAGATCAAAACCGCTGTATAGTTTCTTTGCATCATCAACGGTGGCAATGCTTACACCGCTGTTACCAACTTTTCCATATATATCCGGACGATGATCGGGATCTTCACCGTACAATGTTACCGAGTCAAACGCAGTTGATAACCGTTTAGCTGGTTGCTCCACACTTACATAGTGAAATCTTCTGTTCGTTCTTTCAGGGCCGCCTTCACCGGCAAACATTCTTGTTGGGTCTTCGCCTTCTCTTTTTAATGGAAACACACCTGCGGTAAAAGGAAAGCTACCCGGCACATTTTCCTGCGCCTCCCATTGTAAAATATCGCCCCAGTCTTTATACTTTGGCAAAACAACTTTTGGAATTTTTGTACCACTCAGGCTTTTTGTAACCATCGGTTGCCTAATCAATTTATTCCTTACGGTATATTCATAAAATTCTTTTTTATACTCCTTTAACTTATTGGGCCAGTTGGTAATGAGTTTTTTTGCAACAGGAGTTAGTTGGTCGGTAAAGAAAGTAATTTGTTGTTGTATAGCCTCCCCAAGCCCCTCCTTCGGAGGGGTTTTAAAACCTGAATGTTTAAGAATTTCTAAAGCCCCATGCAGTTGGTATAATTTAGTAGCAATTACCGATTGCTCTTTTACCAATTGATCGTAGCCACGGTTACCTTCTGCTATTTCAGCTAAATAACGTACACGGCTGGCAGGAATAATTGCCTGAGACACTTTTGCCGTTTCTGAAAAATGATACTCCCCAAATACTATTTGTGTTTTTGTTTCAATTTTTTTCAGCAATAACTCAAACAGATGATTTACCCCTTCGTCATTAAATTTACTGGCCATGGTACCGATGATTGGTAAGTCTTCATCTTTTGCTGTAAACAGTTTATGATTTCTTTTATATTGCTTTTTTACATCTGCTAATGCATCTAAGGCACCTGCTTTGTCAAATTTATTGATGCAAACTAGGTCTGCAAAGTCAAGCATGTTGATTTTCTCCAACTGTGATGCTGCTCCATACTCTGGTGTCATCACATACATACTCACATCACAGTAGTCAAGAATAGATGCATCACTTTGCCCTACACCAGCTGATTCAAGAATAATAAAATCAAACCCGCCTGCTTTACAAATATCAATTGCCTCCTGCACCGCACTGCTCAGTGCTGTGTTATCATCTCTCGTTGCCAGGCTTCTCATGTATGCACGGGGATGAGAAATAGAATTCATCCGTATCCTGTCGCCCAGCAGTGCCCCTCCCGTTTTTTTCTTTGAGGGATCAACAGAAATGACAGCGATTGTTTTATCAGTAAAATTGTTTAGGAACCGGCGAACAATTTCATCCGTTACGGAAGATTTGCCTGCGCCGCCGGTGCCGGTAATGCCGAGGACAGGAGTGGCAAGCCCCCAAAATCCCGAAGAGAAGCCCCCCTGCCCCCCAAGGGGGGTTCTTGACTCCGATAGATTTATTATTTCCGTTAGTTGGCTAGAGTAATCGCCTCCATCTTCGGCAATACTTATTGCTCTTGCAATTCGTCTTACATCCTTTACTTCATCCAAGGGGAGTTTTCCATTCCATTGGGGTTCTAAAGTCCCTCCATCGGAGGGATTTAGGGAGGCCGTTCTTATCACATCTTCAATCATTCCTTCCAGCCCCATGTGGCGCCCATCATCAGGACTATAAATCCGGGTAATACCATATTTATGTAATTCATCAATCTCATCTGGCAAAATAGTGCCGCCGCCGCCGCCGAATATTTTAATATGACCACAACCATTTTCATCCAGCAGGTCTTTCATGTATTTAAAAAATTCTACATGGCCGCCCTGGTAACTGGTGATGGCAATGCCCTGCACATCTTCTTCAATTGCTGTTTCTACTATTTCTTTTACCGAACGATTGTGACCAAGATGAATAATTTCAGCCCCCAAACTTTGCATAATGCGCCGCATAACATTGATAGCTGCATCATGACCATCAAACAGGCTGGCGGCTGTAACAATTCTGACCCGATATCTATCGGCTTTGTTAGAAGGAGTATTATTCATATTACATAAGATAGAACAAATTTAACCCTAAAAAGCTAATGGATGTTAGTCTTGTTGACGGCGGCTCATTTTGTTACATTTGCCACATGCAGCATCATGTTGAATCAATATCTGCCCTATATAAACAATGGAAAGGGGTTAAGCCTGTTACCGTTGATTTGTTACCGCAAAGTGGTAGTGAACGCCGTTATTTCAGGCTTCATGGAAAAGACGATACAGTGATTGGCACTTACGGGGCCAATATTAAAGAGAACGAAACGTTTATTTATTTCTCCCGCCTGTTCAAAGAAAAAGGGCTTGCCGTACCAGAAATATTTGCCAGCAGTGCCGATGGTTTATTTTACCTGCAAGAAGATTTTGGCAATGTTTCCCTGCTTGATCATTTGGAATCAAAAGGTTTTACCGATGAAGTGTATGAACTTTTCAAAAAAAGCCTGGAAGCATTGGCACAATTACAGGTAAAAGGTGATGATGGTTTAGATTATGCCAATAATTGCCTGACCAATGCAGAATTTGGTAAACAGGCCATGATGTCTGATTTGCTGTATTATAAATATTATTTTCTGGATGCCTTGCGGAAACCATATGACAAACAAAAACTGATAGAAGATTTTGAAGCCTTAAGTAATTACCTCACACACACTGAATATAAATATTTTATGTTCCGGGA
>JAYVKT010000368.1:0-2356 GCA_043768195.1 Chitinophagaceae bacterium
TAAGCTATGCTGCTTTCAGAAAGCTGGTGCCGTTTACTCCCCCAAAAGAAAAAAGTGTTGTAGTCAATAGCAATTTTTCAACCGCAGCTACTATCCGGCCGGTTGCCAAATCACATTGGCTCAAGAAAACATTGTACTTCAGTGGCGCAGCAACAGGAATTTTTCTCGTTTTCAATTTTACAAAGATAAACTGGGAGAAAGCAGAGCCGGTTGCAACCAGTGCTACAAGGCCGGCTAATGTTCCGGTAATGGATATTGATTCACTTATATGGGAGATTGAAGAAGAAAGGGATCAGCCGGTGGACAGGAGCACAAAAAATAATCTCCGTCTCCGCAATACATGGCCCGACAGGATACTACTACAGTTAAAAGCAAATAAAGAAACAAGCAGTGCCGGCTCCCGTTTTTCAGGGATAGATATTTTTATTGATAACACCACCGGCTTTAATCTTGATAATGCAGTAGTAAGGCTATCAATCTGGAAAAATAAGAAGATAAGCCTTACGGATACATTGCAGTTCAGCAATATTCGGTTTGATAAATTAGCAAAAAGAGAATCTGCGTACCGTTACAAAGGCGACAGTATATCCATTGCATTTGAATCTATTAAAGCAAAGGCATTTAATTTTTGCTATTCCATAACAACAAAAAATAATTCTGGTAACTACAACGACAGGTGGTTTTGCCGGGAATAATTACCAATCACTAATTCATAGTTAATAATATGGCACTCTACTATCTTCCCGTTCTTATCCGCAGCGACAGGTATTTTGTTACACGACTGGAGCATAACAGCAAACTGAAAACAGATTTCAACTTTGTTGTTCATGCCGAAGACAGGGTGCTTACGCCATTGCTAACGATTGAAGACCCCGGCAAAATTGTACTGAACCAGATGGCGCCATCCGACAGGCAGGATATTCCCCTGAGAGAATGCCATATCTCATTGAAAAAAACAGGAAACGATTTTGAATTAATAATTAAAAAGAATTCATCTTTTGTCGTTGAAGCTTTTAGTGATGAAGAGACAGGGCTTCGATTGGATTATTCAGCAGATCAGCGAAGGGTGTCGGTTGGTTTTTACAAATACCAGGTGGAGCAGGTGCCCTTTAATCTCCGGGTTACACTTCAGCACAGTGAACATGAGTTGTATTCAGGCGAATTTCAATTTACCATTGTTCGTAGCAAGGAGTGTCAACGGGTGGTAATTGATTTTGGCAGCGAGGCAAGCCAGGTAGGCTATAAAAATTGCGGGCCGCAATCAGCCGTGGTCTCGTATGATATTCTGGAAAATATCATCAGCCAGTTAAATGTGGTTGATGGAACAAAAAATTGGCGAAGGGATGATTTCCTGAATTATGAAGCCGGGCAACATATGCTGTACCGTTCTTTTTATGCAGTGAAGAAAAGAATAACAAGGGAGCAGCGAAAAACATTTCCGTTCAACTTCACTAATAATATGGAAGACGATGAAATCAGATTATACATTACCCGGCAGGAAGTAGCGGCAACAGAACAGGCTTTCAGGGATGACTATGAAATCATTCCCAATCTGAAACTGGGGATTGAAAAAAGCCTGCAACTTTCAATGGGCAACCATTCAGAAGATTACAGCATACGTTCACATAAGAAAGAATTAATAAGTGCCGTGTTACT
The DNA here is from genome assembly GCA_043768195.1 of Chitinophagaceae bacterium. Taxonomy (GTDB): domain Bacteria; phylum Bacteroidota; class Bacteroidia; order Chitinophagales; family Chitinophagaceae; genus JJ008. Next base: position 1,657 of record JAYVKT010000368.1, read on the forward strand.
AAGGTTGCTCCGGCTGATGATTAGCACCAAGCCTTCCTTTCAGCAGGGTGGAATCATCGTTACGTTGCTGGTGCCCAACATTTACACGCAGCATGATGTATTTGAAATGCTGAATGAGCTAAGGAGCCAAACTGGTAATTTACTTTCATCACTCGGCATCGCAAATCATAGGCTATATATAGAATACGAAACAATTTCAGAAAGCGATGCGGCATTCATGGGTTATCAACAAACACATGCAGATGAAGTAAACCTGGCAAATGGTGAAATAGCCTTAGTGATAGATTGCGGAAAAGGCACTACAGACATTTCGATGGTGCTGGCTGATGATAATGAAAACTATTCCAGCTTTTTCAGAACAGGCTTTGCGGGTGCAGGAAATGTATTGCTGTATGGGTTTGCAGAAGATTTTCTCACTTTAGTATTACGGGCTATACCCGGCAGTAATGATATTTCGGTAAAGGATTTTATCAGGCGTCATGTGCTGGATCAAAACCTGACAGCCGATGTACTGAATTTTATTCAATTGATGGAAGAACAGAAGAAAAGATACAACCATCTTCAACCAGTCGGCATAACAGCATTTGCTCAATTGGCAGAAAATTCAATAAGCACAGAAAGAACAATAGGTAACCTGTTCAAAGACCAATCAACCCTGCTGCAGTATGCCGATGCGATATTGAAAGACCGGAGCATAAGA
>JAYVKT010000369.1:0-11413 GCA_043768195.1 Chitinophagaceae bacterium
GAAGGTGTACCTGCGGTAAAAAAGGGGAAGGAGTGGGGGCTGGAACTAGTAGATTAGTTAATTTGTTTATTAGGAAAACCCGTTTATTGGAAATATTATGTCCCTTCAAAAAGTTAGAAATACCAAGACCTGATAAACTAATTAACCAATTAACCAGTAAACAACCTTACGCAGCATCCGAAATAAATTTCACCAGGCTCCTCTTTGCCACCGGCAACAATGTTTCATCTATTGGAAAAGTCAGTGAAGTTTCTATCGAATAAACTGCGGGGTTCGGAAGATCTTTCCAGTGGCGTATCAGCTCTGATTTTATATATTCGTAACTACTGGTAATGCTTCGTTGCCAGTTATCAATAAATAAAGTTCTGATGCTGCGGTATTTTTCGTCATGCTTTTCAAAAATAGAAAGCCTGTAATGATAAACGGCGGTGCTTTTTACATTGCCGCTGCTTAAAAAGAAATAACCCTCCTGAATATCGAGTGGTATAATGCCAACAGGGGTTATATTTATTTTTTCTGACACAAATTCGTATATCTCTGTTCCGTTATGAATGGTATTTTTTATTTTTCCTGCGGAGTAGTGAATTATGTCTTCCAGTTCCTGCATCAGTTCATCGTCTTCTATCATCTGTTCATACAGTAACTGCAGTTTTTGCATTTGCAATCCTGTAATCTTTTTAGGGAAATGTTCCTGCAGGTATTTTTTGTTTTCACGGAAGGCCACAATATTGTTGTAATGAAAAATCATATCCGCCAGTTGCGGATAGAGTTTATTCTCGTTGAAATGCTTGTTAACTTCCTGCAGGTAGGCAAGCAGGGTATATTTCTTGAGTTCGAAGTCAATACGGCCTTCGGCAAACCAGGTTTCAGATAACTGTTTCATAGTGTTCGAGGGGTTTAGTTATACTAATTTACAAAAAAGACGCAAAGAATGAAAAGGAAGTTTAATTTTATATTGTTAAAACAATAAAATATGCGTTTACTTCTGCTGGTACTTTCTGTAGTCTTTTTTTCCTGTAGCAATACTATTTACGTGGTGCGCCATGCCGAAAAAGCAACTGGTATAGATCCTGCTACAATGAAACCTCTTACAGACCCGCCACTTACGTTAGAAGGAGAAGAAAGAGCTTTGCTTTTAAAACAAATATTAGGGAGCAAGAATATAAAGCATATTTATTCTACCAACACTCTTCGCACTATTTCCACTGCAAAGCCGCTGAAGGAATTATATATCGGGCTGCCTGTCATTACCTACAGCAGCAAGCCAGATTCGCTGAATGCTTTTATTCAGCAAATAAAAAATATCCGTAAAGGTGATGTATTAATTGTAGGCCATTCTAACACGGTGGATGATATTGCCAATAAGATTGCGGGTAAAACAGTAGTACCCGGCGATTTAAAGGATAATGAATATGACAATCTTTTTATTCTAAAAAGAAAAGGCAGCACATATAATTTTAAGAAGGAGCAATACGGTGTGCCGCCCAAATAAAAAATCCTGAATCAAGTTCAGGATTTATCTGTGTTAATTTGTGTTCATCCCCGCCTGAATGACTTAGTCGGGCAGGTGTGGCTAATACTCTCTGTCACTCTTAAAATTCTCCAATTCTTTCGCAACAGCAGTTAAGAAAGTAGCACCCAAACTTCCATCTACAATGCGATGGTCGTAGCTCATACTTAAATACATCATATGGCGGATAGCAATGCTGTCACCAGCAGGGGTCTCAATTACAACTGGTCTTTTCTTTATTGCGCCAACAGCAAGAATAGCTACTTGTGGCTGATTGATAATTGGCGTTCCCATCAGACTGCCAAAAGTGCCAACATTTGTCATGGTAAAAGTACCACCCTGTGTGTCATCAGCTTTTAGCTTTCCATTACGGGCAGCATCAGCCAGGTTATTTACTTGTTTAGTTAATCCAACTAAATTTAGTTGGTCAGCATTCTTAATAACCGGCACAATCAGGTTGCCACTTGGCAAAGCAGTGGCCATGCCAATATTAATATCTTTCTTGATAATGATATTGTTGCCGTCTAATGAACAATTAATTAACGGAAATTTTTTAATACAACGAACTATTGCTTCAATAAAGAGTGGGGTAAAAGTAATTTTGGCACCTTCTCTTTTCTCAAATTCTTTTTTCACCTTATCTCTCCATTGCACCAGGTTGGTTACGTCTGCTTCTGTAAAACTGGTAACATGCGGACTGGTATGTTTGCTCCTCACCATGTGGTCAGCAATCAGTTTCCGCATCCTGTCCATTTCAATTATCTCTACATTGCCCTGATAAGTTGTGATTTGATGTCCAGAACCTGCCGAAGGACGGCTTTCAGGTTGGGCGGATTCTTTAATAACCGATACACTTTGTGAACCCGAAACCTGAAACCCGGAATCCGAAACTTTCCTGGTACTCACAAATTGTAAAATATCTTTCTTCGTCACCCGCCCTTCATTACCCGAACCCGGAATTTTTTCAAGCTCCGTCATACTCACTCCTTCATTGGCAGCTATATTTAAAACAAGGGGCGAATAAAAACGATTAGACGAGCCGTTTGAACTTTGCGGTTGGGTGTTTGATGTTTTGTGTTGAACTGTTTCTACAACTACTGCTTCCTGAACTTTCTCAGCTGTTGATGCTTTCGGAGTTTCACTCGTCACCCGCAACTCATCACCCGCAGCTGTTTTAATTCTTGCAATCACCGTCCCAATAGGCACTACATCATTTACTTTAAATAAAATTTCTTCTATTACCCCCGCTGCAGTGCTTGGTACTTCACTATCTACTTTGTCCGTAGCAATATCCAGCAGTGTTTCATCCATTTCAATGGAGTCGCCCGGTTGCTTGTGCCATTTCAGTACCGTAGCTTCCATTATGCTTTCACCCAGTTTCGGCATTATTAAATCAACAACAGCCATAATTTCTTATTTGTTTACCAGCAACAGAATATAACTCATCGTCCCTTGCATCTGCCACTCAGCGGATTGTTATCTTTTTTTTTCCGGTGGAAGAGAAAAAATAATCACTCTTTTACTGAAGTAACACAGATGAACAGGAAAGACAAGCAGTTTTTAACCGGCCAAAGGTAATGATTTGAAGATAATCCGGCTATCAACTGTTAGCCAGAATAAATTTTCTTAAAAAATTGAGGGCATTATTTGCCGTAATGATAATATTTCGTTGCCGGTCAAAGCGCAGGTTTAGTTTCAGGGTTTCCACTTTTTCTTTATTGCCCACAGCAATCCATACAGTTCCTATTGGTTTTTCTTCTGTGCCGCCGTCCGGCCCCATAATGCCAGAAACCGCCAAAGCATAATCAACATCCATAACATTTATGACACCATTCAGCATTTCTGTTACTGTTTCGCTGCTAACTGCACCAGTTGTTTCCAGAGTCTTATGATTAACACCCAATACTTTTTCTTTTACTTCGTAGGCATAGCCCACCACACTGCCCTTATAATACACCGATGAACCGGGAATGGAAGTAATAAGGTGGGCAATATAACCGCCGGTACAGCTTTCAGCCGTTGCCATTGTTTTTCCCTTTGCCTTCAGCAATCGGCCAACCACAACTTCAAGCCCCTCATCCTCGTTAGAAACGAGATTTTCTTTTACCAGTTCCTGTAATTTTTCAAAGTAAGGCTCTAGTTCTTTCTCTACTTTTTCTTTATTATCTCCTTGCGAAGTCAGCCTTAGTTTTACTATTCCATAGTTTGGCAGGTAGGCTAGTTTGATATGTGATGGGAGAGAAGCCTCAAAATCTTTTAGCAGCTCAGCCAGCATAGATTCGCCTTGCCCGAAAGTAAAGGCAGTGCGGTGAATGATGGCGGGCATTATAAATGTTGAAAGCAATTTTGGAATTACTTCATTTATCATTAAGCCTTTCATTTCATGTGGTACGCCGGGCAGGGAGATGAATACAGGCACAGCCCTGCCACCCCCCGCTAAAAGAGAAGCCCCCCCAACCCCCACAAGGGGGGCTTTGGACTCTGATAATTTTTTTTGTCTGTTTTTTACACAACGAACTATTTCATTAATTACGATATCAGTTTCATGTAAAACTTGATTATTAGTAAAACGAATAACTTCAAATCCCAGTCGGTTTAAATCATTTGTCCTTTCTTCATCACTGATTTTATTGTTTGGTAATTGATGGTATAATCCATCAACCTCAATTACTAATTTTTCTGAAAGACAAACAAAATCAGCTATGTAGTTTGAAATAATGTGTTGTCTTCTAAATTTATATCCTGCCATTTTTCTTCCACTAACTATTTCCCATAATTTTTTTTCAGCTTCAGTTGGATTATTTCTATGGGCAGCCACAAAATCCTTTAACAATGCATATATCGTAAGGTCTCCTGTGGAATAGCTGTAATGAATTTGAGAATTTTCGGGGTCTGAAGCCCCTCCTTGTGAGGGGTTTGGGGAGGCTTTCTCTCTGGCAGGTGCTTCGAACCACATTCCCGGTGCAGTTCCCCTTTCATTGTGGAGCACTGTACATACATCGGGTACTTCGGCTTGCTTCCTGTTTCTTTCCAGCAATGGGCCGGTACGGCGAAATACTATTTCGAATAAATATTTTACATGAGCCAGCACTTTTTCATTCACCACCAGCTTACCGCCAAAGTATTTACAAAGCAATGGTTTGGTAATATCGTCCACCGTAGGGCCCAAACCACCGGTAATTATAATTATATCAGCTTGTTTGCTTTCTTCATCCAGGGCATTCCAAATGTCATCATACACATCTCCAACTGCTAACCTTCTTTTTACCCACACACCAATTTTATTCAGTTCCTGAGCTATAAAAGCACTATTGGTATCAATGGTCTGGCCTATCAGTAATTCATCGCCGATGGTGATGATGGAGGCAGTAACTTGTTTCAAAGGATTGTTTTTAGTTATTCTTCAATACTCACATCTTCATACACGTCTTTCAGCAGAAGGGTGAGGCCGATGGTGGATATAACAAAACTGTCGGAGAGTTGTTTGAATTCGGATAGTAGCCAGGTGTTATTTTCCTGCCGGGTCCATATTTCTATGTTTACGGAAAGTGAATCTATGGTGATGTATTCTTTAAGTGTTTTTATACTTCTGTATAACATAAACTTACTGCCCCGGTCATAATCTTTGGTTGATTTGGAAAGTATTTCAATGATAACGGATGGGTTTGTAACATTATCTGTATATAAATCGGTGGTTTCTGGCTTACCACAAACGATTGAAAAATCGGGGTAAGTATAAAGAGTATTTACAGGTATATGGATTCTGAAATCACTGCCATACAGCTTGCATCCTTTTCCATGCAGAAACGGGATAACCAATCTGTTGATATTATAAGCAATATCATTGTGAGGAATAGATGCTCCTGACATAGCAAAAACCTCCCCTTTGTAGTACTCATGTTTCTCTTCCGAAGCCCTTTCCATGGTCAGGTAGTCTTCGGGAGAAACATAATTATACTTTGGTGCAGGTTCTTTAACTTCATTTTCCATATTTCAAATTTAATTCTTTTTAGTTTTGATTTAAAGTAATTCTATGAAGCGGTTTCTCCCTTTTGTTTTCTTCCTTTTGCCTTTCAATTTAGCGGCACAGACAGTTGCTCAAAAGTTACAAAAAGCCTTTCAGCAGTTTGAAACTGATAGCCAGTTAAAACATGCCATTAGTTCTCTTTATGTGATTGATGCAAAGACTGGGCAGGTAGTGTTTGATAAAAATGCACAGGTTGGGTTGGCACCAGCTTCTACACAAAAAATTATTACGAGTGTTACGGCGTTTGAGTTGTTGGGAAGAGATTATGGATTTAAGACATTTTTTTATTTAACAGGCCCTGTTAAAAATGATACATTAACCGGAGACTTTATTATTAAAGGATCAGGCGACCCCACTATTGGTTCTAATAGGTATTCGGTTGCAAAAAAAGAAAATATACTTGAAGCGGTAACAGAGATGCTAAAGCAAAAGGGTATAAGACATATAGCAGGCAGAATAATTATTGATGAAAGTGCCTTTGAATCTAATACTATACCCAATGGTTGGATTTGGGAAGATATTGGTAATTATTATGGTGCAGGTGCCGGAGCATTAAATTGGAGCGAAAACCAATACGAACTGATATTAGAGCCGGGCAAAAATGAAGGTGATAATGTAAAGATTATCAAAACCGATCCGGAAGATGTTTTTTATTCAATAATCAATGAATTAAAAACAGGGACTAAAGGTAGTGGTGATAATGGATACATTTATTTTCCACCCTATTCCGTTAGTGGCTTTGTGAGAGGATCAATACCGTTAGGAGAAAAGAGGTTTTCAATTTCGGGTTCTATTCCGAATCCTTCGCTAGTTTTTATGTCACAGCTTGAAAAGAAACTCAATAATGCTTTAATTACAATTAAGGGTAATGGTACAACAAGTTTAGGGTTTAAAGTAAATAACGAAACTTTAAAATATAGTGGATCACCTTTTAATTTTCTTATTTCCCCCTCCCTCGATTCCATCATCTACTGGTTCAATAAAAAAAGCATTAATCTCTACGGCGAAGCATTAATAAAAACATTTGCTTACGAAAAACAAGGCTTTGGTTCAACAGATAGCGGCGTAGCTATTGTAAAGAAATTTTGGAAAGGCAAAGGCTTGGATGAAGACGAACTGAATATCTATGATGGTTCCGGGCTTTCCCCACTCAACCGTGTTACTACACATGCACAAGTAGAAATATTAAAATATGCAAAACCCAAAGACTGGTTTCAATACTTCTACAATTCATTACCAGATTACAACGGTATGAAAATGAAAAGCGGCACCATCAGCGATGTAAAAGGTTTTTGCGGTTATCATAAAGCAAAAGATGGAAAGGAATATATTTTCTCCTTTTTAGTAAACAACTACAGCGGAAAAACTTCTGGTGTGGTGGGTAAGATGTATAAAGTGCTGGATGAATTGAAAGCCCCCTAAATCCCCCGCAGGGGGACTTAAAAACCTGATAGAACAAAATGTCTTAATTTGAGCAATTAACACACCACTAAAAAACTAACTCACATGGCAGAACAGAATTATAAAAACCATACTCGTCTTGTTGCTGGATATCACGGAATAACTGGAATTTTAGTAATTGGTTTTTTGGTTGGCAGCATCATCACTTTTGCACATGCACATGATGGAGTGGTGAAACATGCAGCTATGATTATGATTGTTGGCGCAGTAGCCATGATTGGTTTATTCTGGTATGCCAGGGTTTTTGCATTAAAGGCACAGGATAGAGCCATTCGGTCAGAGGAAAACTTCCGGCATTATATTCTTACCGGCAAACCTTTTGATAAGCAACTGAGAATGGGTCAAATCATTGCCCTTCGTTTTGCCAGTGATGAAGAGTTTCCTGCATTAGCAAAAAAAGCAGTGGAAGAAAATCTTTCTCAAAAACAAATTAAACAGGCCATTCAACAATGGCGGGCAGATTATAACCGGGTATAAATTTACTAATATCCAAAACGACTAAGGATAGCCTGGTACATTTCTAAATACCAGGGTGCCGCAAAAGCTCCAATCCAGAGAAGAATGATAAATATTTTTCCTGCAATGGAAAGGTCTTGTATAAGATGCCGGTGCAGCATGCTTTCGATGGTGTTCATTATTTTTTCTTCTTTTGCCGCATATTCATAGGGTGGTGCAGTTGCCACATCTTTGAAGGCCGGCTGCTCTTCAATGATGATGTTCCTGATTTTCCAATAATCCTCATCTGTCAGGTCGTTATAGGATTTGTCCATATCAATACCGCTGCTTTCAATTTTTTTCTCCAGCGATTTTAATTTCGAATCACCAAACATCCGAAAAATCATCATCAGCGGAAAGAGCAACAAGGGGTAAAACGGTTTTGTTCCGCCAAACAGTGCAAACCAAATCAAAAAACCAATGGAAAGGAAAACAAAAATTTTGCTTACCCAGCTTTCCTCATCAAGAAAAACCCTGTTGAGCAACTGCCCGCCATCCAACGGATAAACAGGTAACAGGTTAATAAGATTTAGCAGGATAAATGATAAAGCAATAGTATAATAAGGAAGACCGGCTAATGAGAGGAACGGATTGCTGTTATGCAAAAGATAAAAAACAATACCAATAGCAATACCGGGCAGGGGACCGGCAAGAAGTATAATCGCCGACTCCTTTTGTGAGACTTCCCTCTTACTCCCCGATACATAGGCGCCAAGCAGCGGAATAAAAAAAATGCCGAGGTCTTTATACCGGAAAAATTTCATAGCAAAAAAATGCCCAAGCTCATGTATTACAATAATAGCGGTAATCAGCAGCAGAATTTTATAACTGGGAAAAATATAGTAACCCAAAACAAGGTAAGCGGCAAGGCTAATAAAAGAACGAAGCCAAACGTTGGCAGATTGCTCTGGCTTTTCGTATTTGGGAGGATACATAACAACTTCTTCTGCTTTATTCACCTGACTGCCGTCAGCCAAGTTGTTCCGTAATGAGTCAGCAAAATTTTCCATCGGGTAAAATTAGCCAAAATAGGATTGTAGTTTCTCCAGCAGTTGTGCAGGCATAGTTGTTCGCTTCATACTATCGGCTTCCATAAAGTATAAAATGATTTTACCAACAGCCAGCAGTTCCTCTTTTTCATTAAACACTTCATGGTGAAATTCAATTTTATGATGCACCGGTAATTCTTTCAGCATTGTTTTTATGGTAAGCAGGTCATCATACCTTGCCGGACGAAGGTAGCGGCAATGCACATCAACCACCGGCATTATCACACCCATCTTTTCCATGTCGGCATAAGTAAATCCTAAATCCCGTATCGATTCAGCCCTTGCTGATTCAAAGTAAGGAAAGAAGTTGCTGTGATATACCACACCCATCTGGTCAGTTTCGGCATAGCGGACCCTTACTTGTGTTTCGGTCGTAAACATTATTTGCCAATCGCTTTATCCAGACTGTATTTTCCCGGGCCGGTAAAGAGCAGGGCGATATAACCGAAGAAGTACAATGCTGCCGTTTCTCCATCATTGAAGATGTGCCCTTTGTGTGCCATAAATACAGCAACACCCATTGCAATAATTAATGGAACACAGGCCAGTCTTGTTAGCAAACCTACCGTTACAAGTAATGCACAAAAAAATTCTGCAAACACCAGCAGCCCGAATGACAATGTATTATTAATACCGAAGGGGTCTTTAAACATACCAAGGTATTTTTCAAAATGGGTTAGCTTGTCAAAACCGTGGTGTAGCATTATTCCGCCAAGGGCAAGACGAAAAATAAGCAGACCCAGTGAAAGAGAAGGCTCGGAGTATTTTGAATTAAATAGTGCTTTCATTTTTTTTTGCAATGTTAAGATAAAAATGAAAGAGTCAGGCAAATGGCTTTTACAAAGCAAAATGTTAAATCATTGAGAACTTTGGACTTATCCACACCTGTTTGGAATGATGTTTGGTCTTAGCTGAAATAATTTGAATATTCGCAACGTTATCCACCATCGGTTTAAAGGACAAATTCAATGAAGAATCAAAGTTTATTAGTTATAGCCATTCTTATTAGTGCTTCTACTTTCTCACAACAGACCCGTTTTTATACAGACCCCGAGTCCACCTTCAAGGAAGCTAAAGAATATTTTCAGAAAGAGCAATACAGCTTAGCTTACCCGTTATTCAAAGAATTGAAACAATCGGTCAGGGAAACGGATAAAGCCAACACCGCTATCACCGTTCAGGAAATTAATTACTACACCGTTGTCTGCGCATTGAAGCAGGGCGAGGGCCGGGCAGAAACAGAAGCACAAGAATATATTGAAGTGGAAAAAAATACTGCAAGAACCCAAATGATGAGTTATCATTTGGGGGAGTATTATTTCCGCCAGCAAAAATTTACAGAAGCCGTTCAGTTGTACGAGCAGGCAAATATTGCTAACCTTAGCAACAGGGAAATTGCCGATATGAAATTTCACCAGGGGTATTCGTATTTTAATTTGCAGCGATTTGCTGAAGCAAAACCATTATTCAATAGCATTCGCACAATAAAAGATGATCCTAATTACATGGATGCAAATTACTATTATGGCTTTCTTGCATTTCGTGACGGTCAATACAAAGACGCCCTGGATGCATTTAAAATTGTGGAGAATGAAAAGAATTACGGCACCGTAGTGCCTTATTATATCGCCCAGATTTATTATATCCAGGGAAAAAAAGATGAGGCCATTACTTATATCCAGAATAAGTTACAGTCTGGCAGCAGTTCGCAATACTATGATTTGGAGTTAAAGCAGTTGATTGGGCATGCCTATTTCGAAAAAAAGGAATATGCTAAAGCATTGCCTTACCTGGAAGATTATGTAAGCCGTTCCAAAAAAGTGAGACGGGAAGATTTATACGAACTGTCATACTGTTATTATCAGGCTAATAAATTGACGAAAGCTATTGATGGCTTTAAACAGTTAAGCGGTAAGGATGATTCACTCAGTCAGCATGCAATGTACCTGCTCGGTGATGCTTATTTAAAAACAGGGCAAAAGTCAAATGCAAGAAATGCTTTTCTGTTTTGTTCTTCCAACAGCAGTAATGCGGAGCAAAAAGAAATTTCTAAATACCAGTATGCAAAGCTGTCCTACGAGTTGGGTTACCAGGACGAAGCACTAAACAGCCTTAGTGCTTTTCTTGCTGATTATCCCGGCTCAACCTATACCGCAGAGGCAAAGGAACTGATGATAGACATGCTTACCAATACCAATAACTATAAGGATGCACAGGCATTGCTGGAAGCATTAGACAAACCTTCCGAGAATGCAAAACGGCTTTATCCAAGAATTTTATATGGCCGGGCTACTGAATTAATAAACGATGGACGATTGTCGGAAGCCGATGCTTTGTTGGATAAAGCATTAGCTGATAAAAATAACGGTTCGGTTCTTCCATTGCTCAATTTCTGGAAAGGCGAACTGGCTTACCGCAACAATAAGTTAGATGATGCCATTAAATATTATCATGAATATGTGAAAGGTGGTTCTCCCACCAGTGGCGAAGCTAATTCCGATAACGTTCGTTATAACCTTGGCTACTCTTACCTGCGAAAAGAAAACTATCCCGTTGCGGTCACTTATTTTGAGCCATTTTCTAAAAATCCCTCCCTCAGTTCCAGTTCCTTTATACAAGATGCTTATATCCGCACTGCTGATTGCTATTATATGCAGAAAGATTACGCAAAGGCAAAGACGATGTATGACAATGTGATAAAATTTTCCTGGCCTGCGGAGGACTACGCTACTTTTCAAAACGCCATGCTGGCCGGTGTAAGAAGTCCTAAAGAAAAAATTACATTAATGAATACGATGATTAGGAAATTTCCTGCATCATCGCTGGCAACAGATGCCAATATGGAAATTGCGAACACTTACATGAGTGATG
>JAYVKT010000370.1:0-3703 GCA_043768195.1 Chitinophagaceae bacterium
GTCGGCGAAGCTGCTTCACCATCATTTTAAACTTTAGCCGCTGAAAAAATTTCTTAAACATGAATAAATTGAAAAATACTGGAATAAATTACTTCCACACAATCTTGCCGATTTTACCGTTGCTGCCAGCAAGGTAAATAGCAGAACCCTGTTTTGCTATCAGGCAAACATGAAAACTTTCTTTGCTTATCCATTGCCATGTTTTGCCGCTATTAAATGAATAGTCAACACCATTCAAGCCGCAAGTAAGCAAATCATTTTTAGATAAATATTCTACGCAACTGCGATAGCCATGAGGTGGTATGATTGGGGCTTTCCAGGTTTTGCCACCATTTGAGGTAACAAAACAATTTTTTTCAGACAAAGAATCAGCATTGAAATCACCAGCAACAATCACCATCCGTTTACTGCCTTTTCCATTGCCGTTATCATACACATCAATTGAATTGGCACCGGTTGTTTCTTTTCCCTGTACAACGGGAAGTGGGGTAGCGTTAAATCTTGTTATCAGTCTGGATTTCATGCCGCCACTGACTGCAAAAAATGCTTTGTTATTCATCAACCGTATATTAGTACCACTGGCTGCAAAAAAAGCTTCGCCGGAATCGGCTATTGGTCTCTTCCATTCCGGTTTCAGTTCTACCCAGGTGTCGCCATTGTTAAATGTTTCGGCAATGAAAATTTTACCTGCAATGGGATCACCAATTACTATTCCATATTGCTCACCAGAAAAATCCATTGCATCAAGGAACATTCCTTTTGTTTTATTCTCATACACCACTTTCCAACTATCGCCGCCATCTGTTGTTTTTAAAATATAGGCTGGGTCAGCAATGCCCATGATGATAGCCGTACTGCCATCAAATGCTTCTATATCCCTGAAATCTGTTTTTTCAAATCCTTTTACAGTCATCCATTTCCAGTTCTTACCCCCATTGCTTGATTTACCTACAGTGCCATTGCTGCCACTTACCCAAACAACATTATCATTCACAGCACTCAGGCCACGGATGCTTGTTTTATTACCGGTTGTCAATATTTCTATGGATGGTTTTTGTGCAGCAAGAAGCTGCGACAACAATATGGCGAGGCAAAATAAAATAGAACGATTGTTTTTCATAGTTATATGGTGTTTCTTATGTAGTAATTTTTTTATTCGTATTTCATCATCGTTCTTTTTGAGCTGCCGTCATCAAACAACTCCATTACAGCGTAAGCCGGTGCAAACTCCTGAAACGAGCCGTTCCACCAATTGCCCGATACAGCACCGTTGCAATAATATTTAATACCAAGGTATTCCAATTCGTCCTGCAGGTGGATGTGGCCACTGATGCAAAGTTTTATATTGGGATATTTTACAAATATTTTTTTTAATGCAAGAAAATCGGTGTGCATCAGGTTGCGTTGAATTTTTAAATCCCCGTTGGCTTCTGTTTTATCAAAAAACAAACCCGAGCAAATAGAAAGGATAGGAATATGAGAAATAATGCACACAAATTTATTAGCTGGCACATTAGCCAGTTCTTTTTGCAACCACTCAAGCTGGCTTTCATCCAATTTACCGATGTAGCCACCCGCAGGATTAAGTTGCGTACTGTCAAGTACAATAAAATGCCAGTTTCGGTTGGTAAAACTATAATACCGGTTTTTCATTTCCAATGTTTCCACTACCCAGGTTTTACCATAAAGCCTGTCATTATCCGGTTTATCTTGTTTAACAAACCACCCCCAAACATCATGATTGCCGATAGTATGATAAATGGGAAGGCTGTTTTCTTTCAGAAGAATATTTTTGAACAAATTCCATTGCAGTTGTGTGTTTGCTTTACTGGCTTCTAACGCATCCATAATAGCATCACCACCGTTGATAATAAAATCAACTTTTTGGTTTAACCGCTGCACATGCTGCAATGCTTTTGCCATTCCGCTTTCCGGAATTATGTCGGGCTTTATATGTATATCTGTAAGATGGGCAAAGCGAAGGGGCTTTTTCCGGGTATCTTCCGCAAATGATAAAGAGGGGAGAAGGCTGCTGCCAATAACTGCTGCGGATGTTTGCAGGAATGCTTTTCTTTTCATAGAGGAAAAGGTAAACAATATTTTGAAATGGTTAATTTAGTAGTGCTTCAGTTTGAAATTTTTAACCACATAGAAGCATAGAAACATAGATTTCACATAGTGGCCTATGTGTTTTGCCTATGTTATTTATGTGGCTATCCCGAAATTATCGGGACAAGTCGTGGTTCAATAATCTTCATTTGTACAATTAAAATTCAAACTAAGACACTACCGTTAATTCAGTTATTTATCAGTTTCAATTTTGTTTCCCAAACGAAACTAAAAAACTAAAAAAGTTCACCTATTATAAAGGCTTTGCGGCCTTTGTGGGAAACTTCCCTTAATTCAACTGCGCCAGCAATTCTTCTTTACTTACAAACCCTTCTTTGCGCCAGGTTTCTTTTCCTTGTTTGTAGATAATAAAAAAAGGAATTGGTTCTATTCCTAATGCTTTCATTACATCTGTATGAACACCGGCATCCACTTTTATTAATTGAAAATTAAGATTTTTACTTTTTGCCAGCTCATCAATAACTGAGTTCATTTTTATACAGGGCGGGCACCAGGTGGCGCCAAAATCAACAAGGGTTGTTTTATCTTTTGGTATGGCTGCCCAATATTGGTCAACTGTCATTTGCGGTTCATTGCTGCTACCCTCCAACAGTTTTCCGGCAGATTTCCATGCATTGATGCCACCTGTCAATTCTATTACATTGGTAAACCCATTTGCCCTCATCCATCCGGCGGCTGCAGCACTTCTTGCTCCAACAAGGCAGTAAATATAAACCGGCTTGTCTTTGTCCACATACTTTATGCGGTCGGTAAATTGTATATTTTCTGTCCAGTCTGCCTGTAAAGCATTTTTAATATGACCGGTTTTAAATTCACCTGCAGTCCGCACATCCAGTACTTGCACATTGGCAACAGAAATACCTTTCTCAAACTCATCGGGGCTAAGGTTACTAACATTGCCCTGCTGCGACTTACAAGATGTGAATGCAAAAAATAAAAGGGAAAAATAAACGTTCTTCATATTATTCAGCATTTCCTCAAAAATACGGCTTTGTTTTCTGCTTAAACCGTTGAATTGCTGTGGATTCTTATTCACATTGCACTGCTACGGTAAACAAAATAGTCTTATTTTTAAGGGTTAAAATAATTCCCCTTTTATGAAAAAACATTTTTTCTATTGGCTGGCGTTAGCATTTTTAGTGATAACAGGATGCCAGAAAGAAGTAAGTTTTGAGTTGGGAAATACCCCGGCTGAGGGCAGCCTGCAAAGCGATGTAACAGGCGACTGCCTTCCCAAAACTGTAAATGGAACCTATGTGGCTACTACTGCTTTGGTACCTACAACTAATTCAATTACTGTTTCAGTGAATGTGGCTCGTACCGGCACTTATGTTGTTACAACAGATACTATTAACGGATATTATTTCAGGGGCACAGGCACTTTTACAGCACTTGGCGCCACTAATGTTACACTAAGAGGAAATGGAACCCCGTTTGCTGCTGGTATAGACAATTTTGTGGTGAGTTTTGATAGTACTATTTGTGATATTGCTGTTACTGTTTTACCTGCTGGTGCCGGCGGTCTTGCAGTGTTTACCTTAGATGGTGCACCTGCTGCCTGCACAGGTGCAGT
>JAYVKT010000371.1:0-17726 GCA_043768195.1 Chitinophagaceae bacterium
AAAGTTGTTCCGGTGGCTAATGAATCTGCTTTGCGCAACAGGGATTGGGTAGAAGGGAATTTGAAAAAAGTAAATGAGGCAACCAATGGACAGGTAGCTTATGTATATGTGCCCAACACGGCGGCGCTGGGCCACGAATATTTTAAAAGATATTTCTTTCCCCAAGCCAATAAGAAAGCTATCATTGTTGACGAACGTTTTAATGGTGGTGGACAATTAGCCGATTATTATATAGATATTTTACAACGGCCTTACCAGGCACACTGGAATATGCGGTATGGAAAAGATTTAAAAACACCAAGTGCTTCTATACAAGGGCCTAAAGTAATGATCATTGATGAAACAGCCGGTTCGGGTGGCGACATGCTTCCCTGGATGTTTCGAAAATTTAAAGTAGGTACTCTGGTAGGAAAACGTACCTGGGGCGGACTGGTAGGTATTTTGGGATTCCCGGAGTTTATTGATGGTGGCGGTGTAACTGCACCCAATGTTGCCATCTGGACAAAAGACGGTTTTGTGGTAGAGAATACAGGAGTGGCACCCGATATTGAAGTAGAACAATGGCCTGCAGATGTAATAAAGGGAAGAGATCCGCAATTAGAAAAGGCAATTGAAGTTGCTTTAAAGGAGTTAGAAAAAAATCCTCAGGTGGAACCAAAACGTCCGCCTTATCCAAACAGAGTAAAAAATTAAAACAGTATATCAAACGGGTTATCTTTTATTAATAACCCGTTTGATTAATATAATAACACGGGGCAATAAAAAAGGGCATCAACTGATGCCCTTTCAATTCAGTAAACGCCTTTTTTACTTCAGGTGTTTTGATAAGTGTTTCGCCATATCAAACATAGATACCTGGCCTTTGCCACCGAAAACAACTTTCAGGTTTGCATCAGCATTAATCATACGTCTGTTCACTTTGTCCTGCAGCTTATTGGCTTTTATGTAAACCCAGATTTTTTTCACAGCCTCAGTGCGGGGCAATGCTTTGCTGCCTACTACTGCTGCTAATGCTGCACTTGGCGTAAGTGCCTTCATAAAGGCAGCGTTTGGTTTACGGGCTGATTTCTTTTTTGCAGCTTTCTTAGCTGGTTTTTTTGCTGCTTTCTTTACTGCCTTTTTAGCGGCAGGCTTCTTTGCTGCTTTTTTAGCGGCTTTCTTTTTTGTTGCCATGTTGTTTTTAATTTAGAATGTTAACGGGTGTTCAAATTTTGACCGTACCAAAGATATAGCATTTCTCATTGGTAAAACAGCAGTTTAGCACTTGTTGTCCCCAATTTTTTTTCAAGGGCTCCCTGCCAACAGGGTGTTTTTTACCAATGAAATCTCCCGGAATTATAGTTTTAATAGCTTTCTGTTCCCCCAAATTATTTTTACTATCTTTCATTTACAAATTAAAAACCATGAAAATCTCTATTGTTGTTGCAGCTATTATAGTAATTCTTTCAGGATGTAATTCAAACAAATCATCCAATGAAACCGGACAGGTAATTAATAAAGATACTCCTGCCGTACTGCCTGCTGACACCAGCAAGCAAGGTGTTGAAAAGGATAATTCCCCAATGACGGAACAAGATTTTGGCGGTGTTGGGGAGCTTACATTGGGGCTTAGCCATACAAAAATTTTAGAATTGCTGGGGCAGCCGGGGTCAAAATCGAAGAGTGAAGAATGGGGAGCTGATGGGTTGATGCACCAGGATTGGGTGTATAAGGATAAAGGAATTGTCCTGAATATGAGCAATGAAAAAGGGCAGGATAAGCAGGATGTTTTTTCTATTACTATCAGCAAGCCCTGTGCTTATAAAACAAAAATGAATGTGGGCATTGGTAGTAGCTTCCAGGAAATAATGGCTGCTTATGAAAAAAATATTGATAAAGAGAATACGGATACTAAGACTATTACAGTAGGCTCTGTTTACGGCGGAATCATTTTTAATTTTGGTAAAGATGCAAAAGCCGAAAAAATTTTCGTTGGCGCAGCGGCGGAATAATTTTGTAAGGAATGAGAGATTAGGTTTCCTAAATTCATTTGTTGGTGTTTTGCAAGCAGCACAGGAAGTTGTACATAAAAGATAACAAAGGCGAAAAAAAGGTAATGTGACTTTATAACCAATACTTATGCTTAGCAAAAGCACTTAAGCTATCTAATTTACTTCTTATTTTCATATCCCACCATTCTTGCTTAGTTCTATTTTGCGAACCGTCTGTTTCACTATCGTATAACAATTGTTCTTGTATGAGGAGGGCTTTAGTAGCATCAACTAAAGAATCGATTCTTTTAGAATTATTCCTATTAATCTCCTTTCCAATCAAAAGAATCTCTTTTCGCAATACTCTTGCATATACTTCACCTATATCAAAATGTACCTGTTCGTGGTTTAAAACATAATCAGTACGATTAGACCCTAAAAAAGAACTTTTTTTAAGAAAAATACATTCTGCACTAAACCATTGAAGATGATTCTCCACTTTGTATTCTAACTTAATTTGTATTTTACTTGTCGATCCTGTATCTCTTCCAGGTGCTTTAATGCTTTGAAAGTAATCCCATCTTAATTTTTTCTTATCATTCCAAACAATATATTCTTTGCTGTTGCATTGGTTATTATTCAAAGAAAAACTAATGAATAGAATTGCAAATGAAAAAAACCAAAATTGTTGCAGCATAAAATAGAATTTAATTTTCCCCACTGTCCTGAGAATGTTGAATAAAAATAGAAAGATGGACTGAAAAGAAAAATGCTGGTTAATAAACTTGTCGTGTAATCAATGTAGTCTGGGATGAAGGAACCAGTTTAAAATCACATTTCTTTCCCCGTTTCGTTGCATATTCATACACGGCATCATATTTCCAGGTGGTATATTCAGTTTGTTCTTTTCCTTCCTTCATTACGCTGCGTTTTAAATGAACCAGCATCTCTATCTTAAAAGGATAAACTATCCTGGTGGCATCTTCTTTGTCACTATAGCCATTTTGCCCTTTAAAGGAGGTAAAATCAACGGCGATATAGGGATAGTCTTTATAGAAGGTTGCTAACTGTGCTTTTACTTTCTTTTTCAGGTAACCCTCTGAAGCATTACACTTGGGAGCATTCAGCATATCAGTACGTTTTTCGTAGGTAATACCTGTTTGACCTGAGAGGGTGTCAGTACAAAACGTTGTCAACACGAGTAGAAATAACAGTTTCATTTTTTCATGATTATTTAAATGTATCGGTAAAGTTGAGAAATGTGTTGCCGAAATGAAAGATATGAAAACGCATCTTACAAATAAAAAAACCGTGGACTTCTCCACGGCTTTGCTCCCCCTGCTGGACTTGAACCAGCGACCCTCTGATTAACAGTCAGATGCTCTAACCAACTGAGCTAAGGAGGAATACCTGCCGTTTATTTAACGGGCAGCAAAAATAAGGATATTCGGCTTTCCGGAAAAGCCGGTTTGCAAAAAATGTGGGCAAAAGAGTGAAATCAATAAATGTTCACCTCATAAAGTGTCCCGTCGGCCTCAATCGTATAAATTTTATTCTGTCCCGGTAGTAAGAACCGGGTGTTTTGAAACTCTGGTTTGCCTATTTGTCGCCAGACACCTGTGCTCAACGTAGTCTCGTACAAGGCGCCGTTGCTTTCTACAGTATAAAGGTTATCACCAACATTGGAACCCCCTAAGGTATTAGCCCATGCTCCTGCCTCACCCAATTGTTTCCAACTGCCGTCCACAGGACTAATTACATAAAGGCTGCCATCCTCTTCTATGCTGTATAGGGAGGAGTTGGTGGCAAAAAGCAATTTGGTATGAATAAAATCCGGTTTGCCAATTTCCGCCCACACACCAGTATTTATATCAGTAACATATAGCACACCAGAACTTTCTACGGTGTAAAGTTTATTGTCATTTAGCGTAGCAGCAATAGTATTGGCCCATTCACCGGCATTTCCGATTCTATTCCATTTCATGGCAACTAAATCTGTTTTGTACAGGCTGCCATCCTTTTCAATAGAAATAAGAAAATTATTTCCGGCCATAAGAAAAATGGTGTTTATATAATTGCTCTTATCTAATGTGGTATAAACACCGGTACCAGGATTGGTTTTATACAAAGCACCAGTTGTTTCAACTGAATACAGCAGCCCGTTAAAGCTGGCAGCACAAATGGTGTTTCCCCAAATGCCCCTTTGGCCAATTTGCCGCCAGGAGCCTGGTTGCGCATTTACTAATTGAATGGAAAAAATGGCTGCAAGCAGCAGGATAAGTTTGCGGTTCATGGTAGAAAGGTTTATTATAAATATAAGAAGGATTGGGCTTAGCCTATTCACCCGGACAGGGTATTTATTTCAACCAACTCCAAAGGCCGCTACTTTCTTCTACACCTGCAAAAACTCCATTTTCTCTTAATTCTACCGGCCAGTGCTTTAAGTAATAACCTTCACCACTTACATTACGGCCGTTTTGCAAACTGTATTTATACCTGTGCAGCGGGCAAACCACATTGCCTAACGCATCAATAAATCCATCCGCCAACATGCCACCAGCATGAGGGCATTTAAAAGCGAAGGCGAAAAACAGCTCATTGAATTTGCCGATACATATTTTTTTGCCATCCAGTTCTGTTACAGCAATATTGTTATCAGCAAAATCCAGTTCGCTGATCCGGTCCACTATTTTGTGCCAGGTATATTTTTTTTCGGTCATGGTTTTCTTTGCCACGAAAGCACACTAATCTACACGAAGAGGAAGATTAATAAATGCTATCCCTGATTAATATTAATATAACTGCAAGATAAAATCCGGCGGCAGTTCAACAAATCTATGCAATCTGTATTTTGTATTTTTTCGTGAAAATTAGTGTGCTTTCGTGGCTTACTAATATAAAAACTCAGATTTGTAAGGATACCTGATCCTGTACAACTCCCTCACTTTCTCCAATATCGTTTTGCGCAGTGCATCTATATTTGTTTTTTCAAGAGCAGAAACAAAAACAGCATTACCATTTGTTTCATTATTCCACCGGTCTCTCAGGTCTTCAAGTATTTCTTTCTTGGTACTTTCTTCCAGCCACTCATCAAAGGTATTGGCTTCGTACAAATCCATTTTATTAAAAATAGTAATAGTTGGTTTTTCAAATGTATTTAGTTCCTGCAATGTTTTATTAACAACCCCTAACTGGTCTTCATAGGACGGGTGAGAAATATCTACTACATGCAATAAAATATCTGCTTCCCGCACTTCATCCAATGTACTCTTAAAGCTTTCTACCAGATGATGCGGCAACTTGCGTATAAAACCAACGGTATCGCTTAATAGAAAAGGAGTAGCATCAAAAACAACTTTGCCAGTGGTAGTATCAAGTGTGGCAAACAATTTATTTTCAGCGAACACTTCTCTTTTACTCAGCAGGTTCATGATGGTTGATTTGCCGACGTTGGTATAACCCACTAAGGCCACCCGGATAAACTCCCCCCTGTCCTTTCGTTGCGTAGCAGCTTGCTTATCTATTTCTGCTAATCGTTTTCTAAGCAACGTAATTTTATCTCTTACAATACGACGGTCAGTTTCTATTTCACTTTCACCGGGGCCTCTTGTACCGATGCCCCCACCCAGCCTTTCAAGGTGTTTCCACATACCACGCAGCCGGGGCAGTATATACTGGTATTGCGCCAGCTCCACCTGTGCCTTTGCCTGTGCAGATTTAGCCCGCCGGGCAAAAATGTCGAGGATCAAATCGCTGCGGTCAATCACTTTTACATTTGTTTCCTTTTCTATATTGTTGATTTGTGCGCCACTGAGTTCATCATCAAATATGATGATGCGTACATCTTTACCATGTACATATTTTTTTATTTCTTCCAACTTCCCTTTACCAACAAAAGTTCTGCTGTCGGGGTGTTGTAGTTTTTGTGTAAATCGTTTTACGGTAACAGCACCAGCTGTTTCGGCGAGAAAACTCAGTTCATCTAAATATTCCTGTACCTGCTGTTCTGTTTGATCTTTATGTACCAAACCTATCAACACCGCTTTTTCTTCGTTCTGTATAATGTTTTTCTTGTCAAGCATAGTAATAATAAAAACCCCCGCCTTTGACGGGGAAATGTCCGCCCGGATGAACCATTCGGACGGGCAAAGCTAAAAAATACTTCTTCGTTATAGTTGCCATGTGTAAAATAAAAAAGCGATTCAGTAAACGAATCGCTTTTTAAAAAATTTATACTTCTTTTCTATAGCCCACTTAATGTTAATCCAATAGAATAAGGCCTTACTTCTGGCCCAAGACCGTCTTTAATCAACGTTGTAAACTGGTAACTGCCGAATACGGTAAAGTGTCCCATTCCCACTCTGGCCATTGCAGAAATGCGGGTCTTGTTTAAAAATCGTTTACTGGCCTCCTTCATCACAAAGTCATTGATAGTTGTACCCGTTTTGCTTTGAAATTTTGTATTGCGGGTATGTGCATTTAAAAGTGTCCCGACTTTTACACCAAAAGCGAACTTAAATCCCTTGCCTGTTAGGGGGTCGGCGGAATAGCGGAATTCCACAGGGGCTTCTAAATAAACAGTCGCCAGCTTTGTCTTCTTAAAATTATTAGTATCAGACTGATTGGTAAATCGAAGAGTAGGCGTATTATCCTTTATCCCCACATTTGTTTTGGTAAAAAGAATATGGTCAGTAGCTAATCCCGGCCCAAAAGCCATACTTAGTTTCGGATTGGTTTTGAATGGGAAATCGAACATGAAGTAAACATTAAAACTCTTGGATAATCCGCTGGTAGTAATGGTATCCGGCTTACCTGCCCAGGCTGTATAGCCAAACTGCAATAGAAAATGATCATTCGGCCGGTTACTCATGTCAGGAATATCTTTCTTCTTTTTAACAGGATTATCCTGTGCCGCTAAAAAAGTAGTTGCAAAAAGAAAACAGAAAAACAATGGTAAAATCTTCTTCATATAATTTCAAGTAGTGGACAAATGTATTTTCATCCCGGTTAACAAAAGGTTAAAGAACCTTTTGATTTTCAATAAAAATGCCCCGGCGGAAACACGGGGCATTTTTAAGTGGACCCAGTAGGGCACGATCCTACGACCCCCTGATTATGAGTCAGGTGCTCTAACCAACTGAGCTATGGGTCCTGACTGACTAAACAGCCAATGATTTATTTAATTTATTATAAAGAACTTCCGATTATTTACAAGGAACAAATGCTCCGGGGCGCAAAAATAAAAAAATATAGCAGACAACAGAACTTATTTCACTTCTTCAAAATCAATATAATCTCCTGCCTTCGCTTTTGATGACGGATTAGAAGGAGATGGTTCTGGTGTAAACCCTTGCTGCTGCTGCATTTTGCTTTGCATTTCCCGGAATGCTCTTTTAATTTTCCGGCTGGCAAGATAAACCGGAATCACCAGTTTAAAAATGAATTGGTATAAAATATAAGCCAATATGGCATATAGAACGAATTTCATAGTGTAAAGATAAGATGCGTCGCTTTTCTTTTGCCGGGAAATCAGACTGCTTTACCGAATTGTTAACCTTACTTATTTTGCCTGTACTATTTGGCTGATACCTCTGTTTTCCCCTATATTTGCACTGGAAATAGCAGTAAGAAGGGAACGAAGCCGTTCCCTTCTTCTTTTATACCACATGAGCCAGGAAATACAAATACAGGAGTTAGAACTAAGGGTTAAGAGCTTAATCAACGCTGAACCCGATGTTTTTTTGGTGGAAATAAAGATTAAACCAACCAATAACATTAAAGTGTTTGTAGATGGAGACCAGGGTGTTAGTATTGAAAAATTAGTTCAGTATAATCGGCGCCTGTACAGGCAGTTAGAAGAAGAAAATTTTTATCCCAATGGTGATTTTTCCTTAGAAGTATCATCACCGGGATTAGATGAGCCACTAAAACTACACCGTCAATACCTGAAAAACATTGGCCGTTTTGTGGAAGTAACAGATAAGGAAGATGTAAAAAGTGAAGGCAAATTGGTAAGTGCAACAGAAACTGACATGGTGCTTGAAGTAACAACAGGAAAAGGCAAGAAAACAGAAACAGTGCAACACACTATTTCTTTTGAGAACATAAAAACAACGAAAATTCAAATCAAATTCTAAAACAGTTACGAGTCATGAACTACAGGTTGAGAGAAGGGCTATCTTACAAAAGGCCAAACTCGAAACTCGAAGCTCTTAACTCGGAACTTGCAAAATTTCAAGTGTTATGGCAAGTATCAATCTGATAGAGGCGTTTCAGGATTTTAAAGAAGCAGAAAATATTGACCGCCCCACAATGATGAAGGTGGTGGAAGATGTATTTAAAACGTTGCTAAGAAAAAAGTTTACCAGCGATGAAAACTTTGACGTAATCGTTAATGCCGAAAAAGGTGACCTGGAGATTATCCGCCGCCGCATGATTGTGGAAGACGGGCAGGTAGAAGACCCGCTGGCGCAGGTAGCTTATTCTGATGCTGTAAAGATTGAACCTGACTTTGAAGTGGGCGAAGAACTGTATGAAGAAATCGACTTGCTGGACTTTGGCCGCCGTGCTATTTTGGCCGCCAAGCAAACACTTGCCAGCCGCATCAGCGATTTAAAGAAAAATGTTTTAGCAAAAAAATATGGAGACAGGGTTGGCGATATTATGAGTGCAGAGGTGTATCAGGTATGGAAAAAAGAGATTCTACTGCTGGATGAAGAAGGCAATGAACTCATATTACCCAAGAGTGAACAAATACCGCAAGATTATTTTAAAAAAGGAGAGAGCATCCGTGCTGTAGTGAAGAAAGTGGATATGAAGAATAACAACCCGGTTATTATTTTATCAAGAACATCACCTGAATTTCTTGCCAAGCTATTAGAGATTGAAGTGCCGGAGATTTTTGATGGGTTAATTGTTATAAAGAAAATTGTAAGGGATCCGGGAGAAAGGGCTAAAGTTGCAGTAGAATCTTACGATGATCGTATTGACCCGGTAGGTGCCTGCGTAGGGATGAAAGGTAGCCGTATCCACGGCATTGTAAGAGAATTAAAGAACGAAAATATTGACGTTATCAACTGGACAAGCAATATCCAGTTATTAATACAGCGTTCCTTAACACCGGCTAAAATTACCAGTATGGAACTCGATAATGAGGGCCATCATGCCAATGTTTACCTGAAGCCAGATCAGGTTTCGCTGGCCATTGGCCGCCGCGGGGTAAACATAAAACTGGCCTGCGAATTGACAGGATATGAACTGGATGTATATCGTGACAAAGAAGGCGATGAAGTAGAAGAGTTTGATATTGACCTGGAAGAATTCAGCGATGAAATTGAAACCTGGATTATTGATGAGCTAAAAAGAGTAGGTTGTGATACAGGAAGAAGTGTTTTAAACCTTACACCGGAAGAATTAGAAAGAAGAACCGATCTGGAAAAAGAAACAATCGCTGAAGTAAGAAGAGTATTGAAAGAGGAATTTGAAAAAGAGTAATACAGGTCAGCAAGGCATATTAGTCAAATGACCAGTATGACTAATTTGACCCAGCCTGACTTAGTTGACTAAATGACTTATTTGATTTAAAATTTTTGAATGCCAGAATTAAAACTTCCAAGATTATTAGCAGCTGCCAAAGAATTTAACGTTGGTCAGGATACCATTATTGATTTCCTGATAGGAAAAGGGTTTCCCAAAGACGAACTGAAGCCCACCTCCAAACTAACGGAGGATATGTATCGTTCCCTGCAACAGGAATTTTCCAGCGATAAGGCAGCAAAAATTAAAAGCGATCAGCTTGAATTGCCAAAGGGTTCGCAGGCAGAAGCAAAAAAGAAAAGAGAAGATGAAGAAATAAGCTTTAAAAAAGAGGAAAAACCCGCAGCAAAAGCAATTGTAAAAAAAGAAGAAGTAAAACCAGTAGCAGAAGAAGAAAAGCCGGCAAAAGCTAAGGAGAAAAAGGAAGAAAAACCTGCAGAAGAGATTGTAAAAGTAGAAGCACCGGAAATAGAAAAACCAAAAGTGGTAACGAAAATTGACCTCTCCACCATTGACTCATCAACCCGGCCAAAGAAAACAACAAAAGCCAAAAAAGAAGACTTGCCTGCCGGGGCGGGAGATGCAAAACCGGTCGAAGAAGAAAAGACAAAAAGCAAAGTAAAAAAAGGAAAGAAAGAAGACTTGCCTGCCGGGGCGGGAGAGATAAAACCGGTCGAAGAAATAAAGGGTAAAGAAGAAATTGCACCTGTTGAAACAACCGATGAAGAGCAACCGGCTGTTATTGAAAACATAGAAGTAGAAAAATTAACCGGGCCTAAAATTCTTGGAAAAATTGACCTGCCGGTTGATAATGATACAAGGCCTGTTAAAGACGAAAAGAAAAAAAGAAAACGTATCCCAATAGAAAAAAAGGATACAGGCAGAAGAGAAATATTTATTAATAAGGATACAGCAGGAGGAGACAGGAGACAAGGAGGTGGTGGAACTGGTGCCGGCGGTGGCGGCAATTTTAACCGTGGCCGTGGTGGTGCAACAACAGGAGGAGGCAATCGCAGACCCGCAGCCGGTGGCCGAAGGGAGGATAAATTGATTGACTCAAAAGAAATTCAGGAAAAAATAAGAGAAACCCAGGCCAAACTGGCCGGTGGTGGTGGCAAAGGAAAAGGATTAAAAGCAAGGTTGCGCCGTGAGAAAAGACAGGAAATAGCCGATGCCCAGGGCGAAATGACCGATGATAACAAGTTGCAGGTAACAGAGTTTATCAGTGTTAGTGAACTCGCCAACCTGATGGACGTAAGTTTTGCAGAAGTCATAAGTAAGTGTATGGGACTTGGCATCATGGTGTCCATCAACCAGCGGTTAGATGCAGAAGTAATTGAGTTAGTATCCAGTGAGTTTGGCTTTGACGTGGAATTTATCAATATGGAGAAGCAAATGGAAATGGAGGAAGAAGATGATGAAGATGATGAAGAAGACTTAAAACCCCGTTCACCAATTGTTACCATTATGGGCCACGTTGACCATGGTAAAACATCATTGCTCGACCATATCCGCAGTGCCAATGTGGTAGCTGGCGAAGCTGGTGGTATCACTCAGCACATTGGTGCTTACCAGGTAGAATTAGAAAACGGAAAAGAAATCACCTTTCTTGATACACCCGGCCACGAAGCCTTTACTGCGATGAGGGCAAGAGGTGCCAAGGTTACTGACATTGCTGTTATAGTTGTTGCAGCAGATGATGCGGTAATGCCACAAACCCGTGAAGCCATCAGCCATGCACAGGCAGCAGGTGTACCAATGATTTTTGCAATCAATAAAATTGATAAAGACGGGGCGAATTCGAAAAAAATATATGAGCAGCTTTCGCAAATGAACATACTGGTAGAAGAATGGGGTGGAAAATTTCAGAGCCAGGAAATTGCTGCAAAAAAAGGTTTGAATATTGACAAGCTGTTGGAAAAAATCCTGCTCGAAGCAGAATTGCTCGAACTAAAAGCAAACCCCGACCGTGAAGCCACAGGAACAATCATTGAGGCTTCATTAGATAAAGGCCGTGGTTATGTAGCTACGCTGCTTGTAGAAAACGGAACGTTGAAACCGGGAGATTTAATAGTAAGCGGTCAGCATTTTGGCCGGGTAAAAGCTATGTTCAACGAAAGAAATAAAAAAGAAGAGAAAGCAGGCCCTTCTGCACCTGCAGTTATATTGGGTTTAAATGGTGCTCCTCAGGCGGGTGAAAAGTTCAAAGTATATGCCGACGAAGCAGAGGCAAAAGAAATAGCTTATCGCCGTGCACAAATATTAAGAGAGCAGGGTATCAGAACTAAGAAACACATCACCCTCGATGAAATTGGACGTCGCCTTGCCCTCGGAAGTTTCAAAGAACTGAAAGTTATCATCAAAGGTGATGTGGATGGTTCCGTTGAAGCATTAAGCGATTCATTACAAAAACTTTCTACCCAGGAAATTCTGGTAAGTGTAATCCACAAAGGAGTGGGACAGATTAATGAGAGTGATATCGTACTCGCCGAAGCATCTGATGCTATCGTTATTGCCTTTAACGTCCGGCCTTCATTACAAGCCTCTAAACTGGCAGACAATGCCGGCATTGAAATAAAGATGTACTCTATCATTTATAATGCGATAGAAGAAGTGAAGAGTGCCATGGAAGGCATGCTGGAGCCAAAAACACAGGAGAGGATTGTTGCCAATGTTGAAATCAGGGAAGTATTCAAATTTGATAAAGCTACGGTGGCAGGATGTACTGTAAGGGATGGTAAAATTAAGAGGGATTCTAAAGTTCGCCTGATCCGTGATGGTATTGTTATTTATCCTACCGGCGATGCAAGTGCTGAACTGGCTTCTTTAAAACGATTTAAAGATGATGCAAAAGAGGTGTTATCAGGAATGGAATGCGGACTAACTATTAAAAACTTCACCGACTATAAAGTAGGGGATGTGGTGGAAGCATATGAGATTGAGGAAGTGAAAAGGACTTTGTAATCAGTTTCAGATCCAGAGCTTGGCGAAGGATGAGTTACGAGTTTCGGGAAGAACCCCGGAACTCTAAGTCTCGCAGCTCGAAACTCATAACTCACGGCTTTTCTCATCAAACTTTTGTTAAATGCTCCCCGAATAACCTGTAAGTTTTGCAGGGAAAACTATTTTTGAACCTATGTTATACATAAAGAAAATATTTACCGCCTGTTTTCTGCTGTTTTGTTTTACCACAATAGCTCAGTCGCAGCCGAAAAAAGTAGTAGCTGATAAAATTGCTGCAGTAGTTGGAGATAGGATTATTCTTCAATCTGATATCACCAATTCAATTTTAGACATTGCCCGCCAGGGTGGAACGGTTCCTCCTAATGCCGAGTGTTTATTGATGGAGCAGGCCATTGTTTCCAAAGTGCTGATGCTGCAGGCCGAAAAAGATTCACTACCCGTAACCGATGATGAAGTAGAAGCAGAACTTGATCAAAAAATACGTTACTACATCAACCAAATGGGCAGCCAGGAAGCATTGGAAGAAGTGGCAGGCAAAAGCATTTACCAGATAAAAGACGATGCAAGAGAATCCGTAAAAGAGCAAAAGCTATCTGGTGCAATGCAACGAAAGATTGTAGATAATGTAAGAATTACCCCGAATGAGGTAAAGGCATTCTTTGATAAAATACCAACGGACAGTTTACCTTTTTTTGAATCAGAACTGGAGATTTGCCAGATAATCAGCTACCCCAAAGCTTCAAGAGATTTGGAGCAATACATAGTTGGGGAAATGAATAATTACAAAAGACAAATTGAAACCAAAATAACCAGTTTTGATGCATTGGCTAAAAAGGTTTCGGAAGACCCGGGCAGCAAAGAACGGGGCGGCCAGTACCAGATAAACAGAAATGAAAAAAGCTGGGATCCTATTTTTATGTCCACAGCATTCCGTTTAAAAGAAGGAGATATTTCTGCACCCGTAAAATCAAAATTTGGCTATCACATTATACAAATGGTGCAGCGAAATGGTGACGATGCAATTGTTCGCCACATCCTCCGCATACCACCCGTAACAGATGATGAAATAAAACAAGCCAGTAAAAAACTGGACTCAGTCCGTTCTAATATTTTAGCCGGAAAAATCAGTTTCAATGGGGCGGCTTCAAAATACAGTGATGATGAATCAGCCAAATTTGCAGGCCCTTGTATTACAAATAGAGACGGATCTACTTATGTTACAATAGATGCATTAGATAAAGACATGGTAGGGATGCTTGGGAAAATGAAAATCAGCGATATTTCCAAGCCCACCCCTTATGCGGATGAGCAAGGGAAAAAAGGGGTAAGAATTGTTTATCTGAAATCCCGTTCAGAACCACACCGCATGAATCTCCGTGATGACTATAGCAGGATATCACAATTTGCCCTTGAAGAAAAAAAGGCAAAGGCTATGGAAAAATGGTTGGCTACAAAATTAGCCACTTATTACATTAATGTGGATCCACAGACCGAAACAGAATGCCCACAACTTAAAAAATTTGCAGCCGATAAAAAATCTTTCTAAGCTGTTGTTTAATATTATAGAGAAAGCCGCTATTCCAGTAGCGGCTTTTTTAATTGATAGTAAACCTGTTTTGAACCGGGCCATGAAGACTGCAAATTAATATAACCATATTGCCATAACGCCTACCTTTGCGCCTTCCATGAGTGACCCCATAAAACATGAATGCGGACTAGCATTCATCCGGCTAAGGAAACCCCTCTCTTATTACCAGCAACAGTATGGTACGGTGCTGTGGGGGCTTAATAAACTGTACCTGCTAATGGAAAAGCAGCATAACCGTGGACAGGACGGTGCAGGCATAGCAACCGTAAAATTAAATGTAGAGCCGGGCTATCCTTTTTTGAACAGGATGAGGAGCAATGCACCACAAGCCATCTCCGATATATTTCAACAAATTGGAAATGAGTTGACAGAGTTGGAAAAATATCATCCGGATATTAAAAACCATCCCGGATTGATGAAGGGCCACTTAAAATTTCTAGGAGAAATATTATTGGGTCATCTGCGCTATGGTACCCAGGGAAAAAATAAAATGGAATATTGTCATCCGTTTATTAACCGGGACACTATTCCTGCCCGCAACCTGGCCTTGGCTGGCAATTTTAATATTGTCAATTCGGATGAACTGTTTGAACTGATTGGCAAAGAACCACATCATACTGTTCGCTTCAGCGACCTGGCTGCCATGATAGAACTGATGCATACTTTTCTTTGCAAAGAAGATGAAGCCTCACCGGAACACATGGATATTAAAAAAGTATTGAAAAAAACATTGCCGCTGATGGATGGCGGTTTTCATGTGGGGGGTGTTACCGGCAATGGTATTGGCTTTGTATTCAGAGATGCACATGGCATCCGGCCTTCCTATTATTACATTAATGATGAAGTGGTGGTAGCTGCATCAGAAAGAGCAGCCATCAGAACTACTTTTAATGTAGGTGAAAATGAAGTAAAGGAATTGATGCCCGGACAGGCATTAATAGTAAATGAAAAAGGGGAAATAGAAATAGCACAGATACTGGAACCAAAAGAAAGAAAGGCTTGCAGCTTTGAACGTATTTATTTTTCGAGGGGCAGCGATGAAAAAATTTATAAAGAAAGAAAAGCACTGGGTTATAATCTGAGTGAGCCGGTACTCAATGCAATTAATCATGATTTGAAGAACACTATTTTTTCCTTTATACCCAATACAGCCGAAACAGCTTTCCTCGGTATGGTAAAAGGGATGGAAGCTTATTTGAATAAAGTAAAAGTAGAACGAATACTAAGCTGGGGTAAAGACTACGATGCAGAGAAGCTAAGCGAAATGGTGAACCGCCGCATCAGGATTGAAAAGATTGCCATCAAGGATGTGAAGATGCGAACTTTTATTACAGAAGATACGGGCCGCAATGAAATGGTGCAACACGTCTATGATATAACCTACGGCACTGTTCGACCCGGAGAAGATACGTTGGTAGTAATTGATGATTCGATTGTGAGAGGAACAACGCTGAAAGAAAGTATTATCCGGATGCTGGGAAGATTGAAACCAAAGAGTATTGTCGTGGTTTCTTCATCACCGCAGATTCGTTATCCGGATTGCTATGGAATTGATATGAGCAAAATGGGCGACTTTATTGCCTTTAATGCAGCCGTGGAGTTGATGAAGGAAAGAGGAAAAGAAAACTGTCTGAAAGAATTGCTGGAAAAATGTAAAGACCTGCATCGTAATAATCAACTGCATACAGAGAATATTGTAAAACAGTTATACAAACAATTTACTACCGAAGAAATTTCTGCAAAAATTGGACAACTGATAACTCCGGCCGGGCTTGATATTCCGGTGGACGTTATTTTTCAAACTATTGAGGACTTGCACAAATCCTGCCCTAATAATCTTGGCGATTGGTACTTTACGGGTAACTATCCCACCCCCGGGGGAAATAAAGTAGTCAACAAGGCTTTCATTAATTATATGGAAGGAAAGAATGTGAGAGGATATTAGAACACCCCAACCCCTATCCTTCGATAGACTTTATACTACGATACTATTGCAGTCGTTTACTATTTTTGTCTTAGTTAATACCTTTAGGAAATATTAAACGTTCTTTTGTATTCTTTGCGTCACCGCCCCTTTGCGGTCTTTGCGTAAAATGTATTGAGTTATAAAAATTATTATGAAACAATTACTATTAGTCCGCCATGCTAAAAGCGACTGGGGCAATCCCGGCCTCGATGATTTTGACAGACCGTTAAATGAAAGAGGAAAAAAAGATGCACCAGTAATGGCGCAACGATTAGTTGATAAGAAGATAAAGATTGATACGTTTATTGCCAGCCCTGCAAAACGGGCATCGAAGACGGCGAAATGTTTTGCCGAAGCCTTCAAAAGAAAAAAAAATGATATCGTTTTTAAAGAGAAATTATATCTGGCCGAACCGGCAACTTTTTTCTCCGTTATTGCCAGCACAGATAATAAGTTCGAAAGCATTGCCATTTTTTCCCACAACTATGGCATTACTGACTTTGCCAATATGCTTACTGACACAAGGATAGATAATATTCCTACCTGCGGTGTGTTTGCCATCAAAGCCGATTGTTCTTCATGGGCCGATTTTAAAGATGCCAATAAGGAATTCTGGTTTTTTGATTACCCTAAAGCTGGTTTGCAGGATTGATGAAGAAACTTTTCAATCGTTTCTTTAAGGATTGTTCCGTTAGTTACTGATGGAATTTGATAATTATATTCTGCGGCAGCAGCCAATGCACTATCCAATGAAAACTCTTTTTGCGAAGAACAAATGGCAATTCCTTTCGCCATTAAATAGCGGCCAAGGTATTCCTGTTCTGTTTGCCCTGGTGTAGGGATGAGAATACTTTTCTTTTGCAAGGCCATAATATCCATCACCGTACTGTAACCGCTGCGACTGATAATATATTCTGCTTCCTGCATTTCGATATTCAATTCTGCAGTCGGCAGGTGATTGTAAAATTTTATCATGTTGGTAGAAGGAATTAAGGATGCAGAGCCGGGGAAGCCCCGTACAATAGTTGCCGTGTAATTATAATGACTGATGTCTTTAATAATTCTTTCTTCTAAAATATTTCGCTGTGGCTCAGGGCCGGATAGAATAATTAATAAATGATTTTTTTTCTCTGTCCTGATTCCTGAGCTTGTCGATGGATCGAAGGATTCTTTTTTCTCAAACCTTGAAAGCAACCCAATATAATGAACAGGTACAGCAGGGTTAATTACCGGATGTGATAATTCACCGGCTAAACTATTTTCTTTGACAAAATCAGGCACCCAACATGCTGTAAAGCGATTGATGTATTTATAATTTCTTTTCTGTAAAATTTTCTCCGTCCATTTTCCTGCGGAACTCCTAATCGTTAATTGGTGAGTGATAAAAATGCAGGGAATGCCGGAATGATATAAGCCATAACGATTATCACTGATAACTGCATCAAAATGTTGCTGGGCAATCATTCTTTTTAACCATTGATGTTCATACAGAATGGCCCGCCGCATTTTCGGGCCTTGTTGTATCATTTTCCAGATAAGTCCTTTTGCAGTTTTGGCATAATGAATTTTGTAACCGGGTAGTTCTAATATGGGTAGTTCAGGAAATTCTTCTTTCAATAAAACTGCCTGTGCTCCTTCGCCAGCCAGCCAAACATCGCAGCCCTGCGCCAGCAGCTCCCGGATGATGGGGATGCAGCGGGTG